>CAYUBH010000009.1:7117-12124 GCA_964442985.1 uncultured Gammaproteobacteria bacterium | reverse complement strand
TTCAAAGAAGATATTGAACGCCAAGAAAAAAGCATCATGAAACAAAAAAAATTCAAGGTTCTGGAACACTCGCTAGAATTTTTTGGTCTCTGCCACTCCTGTCAGAAAAAAAAGAAACGCTAATCACCCACTACAATCTCAAAACAAAAACCAGTCCGACAAGACTGGTTTTTGCGTAGTGTGTGCCGTCCCCCTATCCCATTACTCAGGTGTCTCCATCCGAGTC
Source organism: uncultured Gammaproteobacteria bacterium (assembly GCA_964442985.1). Lineage (GTDB taxonomy): Bacteria > Patescibacteriota > Patescibacteriia > Magasanikbacterales > GWA2-37-8 > 2-02-FULL-45-10. Next base: position 11,898 of record CAYUBH010000009.1, on the reverse strand, counting down.
CCTCCTGCCGCCCTGGGGGTGAATGCGGGTGGCCGGGCTTGGGGGATGACTGTGTCACCCTACCATACCGAGATAAAGAAAAAATAAAGTGGAAATAAAGACTAATTCAAGGCTTTGGCATTGCATAAGATGGCAACCACCGCTACTATTGCCAAAGCGGGGGAAGTATGCTTATATCACTTATATACAGGACTCAACTATGCGACTTCTTCTCGTCGAAGATCAACCAGAGTTAGCCCATTTTCTCTACAGCAGTCTGACTGAAGCCTGCTTTGCTGTCGATGTCGCCGGCGACGGTGTACGCGGTAGCTATCTTGGCAGTTTGAACGACTACGACCTAGCGATTCTTGATTACAATCTTCCGAAGAAAAACGGTCGTGACGTCTGCCGAGCTATTCGTGAAGCTGGCAAAAAGTACCCGATTATCATGTTGTCCGTCGAAGGCAGCACCCCGAAAAAGGTAGAGCTGTTGAATAGCGGGGCCGACGACTATATGACCAAACCATTTTCACTCGAAGAATTATTGGCGCGTATTCGCGCCATTTTACGTCGCCCGCATCCCCTACTCGAAGAAACACTTCTGCTTGATGATCTAAGCATCAACACCCGCACCCACTTGGTGAAACGAGGCGACAAAGAAATCTACCTCACCAAAAAAGAATTTATGTTGCTCGAGCATTTGCTCAAAAACACCGACACCGTTATTTCTCGCGGCAGTCTCATTGAGCATGTCTGGGACAATAGCGGAGATATTTTTAGCAACACCATCGAAACCCACATTCTGACCTTGCGTAAAAAAATCGACTCCTTGAGTCGACGAAAACTTATCAAAACCGTGCCAGGGCGTGGCTACAAAATTAGTTCCAAAATAACTTCATGAGTATGATGCTAGAAACCAAAAAAACTCAGCACGATTTACTCAATCTTTTGACAGCTCTCAAACTAACCCTTCACGAAGGACGAGATGAGATGAAAAACCAACAAACGCTCTATACCACTCTTGAGAAAATTACCGACAAACTTATTTCCACAGCGACACAAATGTCACTGCCGAAAAAACTCCAAAGAAAACAAAAGCTAAAAGGATAATTGCTTTGCGCCACCAAGCTGGCTGAAGCTCGCGAGGGATAGTCGTGCGATTGAGGAGGGCAACAAGGCCGATGTGCACAAACATACAGACCGCATTAATCGAAGCGCCAATAACGAGTAATTTAAGTGGTTCTCGAAGCCCAACAGCAAACACGATAATCCCAAAAGCAATTTGTAGCCAAAGCGAGATGAAATAATACCGAGAAAGTAAGGCTTTAGCTCCTGATCCTTCACGCAACATCGCAAAGTTCTCAGACATAATCCGACTGGTTGAATCAAACACCGAAAATTGCGTCGAGAAAAGTGTCATGGCGAGAACTAAGGTAAAAAAAGTTCCAAGTATCGGCCACGTTGCCTCGCTAATATGTCGCGCTTCGTTGAGGACAAACTGAATACCAGTGCCGTTGTTGGGTAAGCCATAGGTAGTCGCATACGACAACGTCATAAGCATAAGCATCGTAAACGCCCCCAGCCCATAAAACACAAAACCGTGCTCACGATTAATAAGTCGCCACCATTCTTTGAATCGTGCGATATTACTCGATGTTGTTTGAAATTGAAACCCATTTACATCAATTGTTTGTTTCTGACCATTAAACAACCCCTTCATCTTCTCGGTGTGCGCCGCCATACCGTAGCCTTTTTCACGAATATAACTTGACTGCGTCAAATTTAAATTACCTGCCGCCCCGCTAAAGGCAAACGCTCCCAAAAAAGTAGCGAGCGAAATACCGGCTGGCAAAAACCAAAAACCTTCTCCTCGACCAATCAACCCATTTCCAAGAGCCACAACATCAGACGTATCAGCAAAGAAAAACGTCAGCACCGCAATCGCCGGAATACCGAGCATAATAATCAAACGAGAAAAATGCTCCACGGTCGTATAAATATATTTACCAACACTCAAAATAACACCAATAAGAAAGAGTAGCCCGATAGCAATCTCTGTCCCGTGCCCACCAAAAACACTAGCGAGCAGTGTCGCTGATGAAGCAATAATCCCCGGCCAGCCAAACGACAAAAGCGTAGAGACAATCAGCCAGACCGGAATGGCCCGAGATAACCGCGACAAACCAACAAACACGCTCTCACCATGCACTAAGGTGTAGCGTTCAATTTCCATGTTAATAAAAAACTGAAACGTGATCCCGAGAACAGCGCCCCAAGCCACCCCGAGGCCGTAATTAGACACGAGATAGGGCCACAAAATAACTTCACCCGAGCCAAGGCCGAGGCCAAGCAAAATAAAACTCGGGCCAAGCAAGGTGCGAAGCCGTGGAGCTGGTGGCAAGAGCCGATACTCAGTGTGTAGCATACGTATTACCAAATAACGACGCGTTCGCTCGGCGGACGGTACAGAGCGTCCCCAGGCACCACTTCAAACGCATCAAAAAAAGATTGCATATTACTAAGCGGTCCGTTGGTGCGAAACTTAGCTGGCGAATGCGGATCAACTTTTACATACAACCGCGCCTTTTCTTCACGAATATTTGTTTTCCAACTCTGCGCATACGACAAGAAAAATCGCTGTACCCCTGTAAAGCCGTCAATCAATTCTGTCGATTGCCCTTGCTCCGTCCGCTGAAATGCTTCAAAAGCAATAGCCAAACCTCCCAAATCGGCAATATTTTCTCCCAGTGTAAACTGACCGTTTACAAAAATGCCTTCCACCGGCGAATAGGTATTAAATTGCTCCACCAGACGTTTAGCTGCAACGCTAAACAACTCACCGTCTTCCTTGGTCCACCAATCGTGTAAGTTTCCCTTAGCGTCATATTGTCGCCCCTGATCATCAAAGGCGTGAGTAATTTCATGACCAATCACCGCTCCAATACTTCCATAATTCATCGCATCGTCGGCTAATTCGTCAAAAAACGGTGGCTGTAAAATCGCTGCTGGGAATACAATTTCATTTTTCGATGGTTCAAAATAGGCATTCACCGTTTGCGGATCCATGAGCCATTCTGTTGTGTCGACTGGTTTACCAATTTTCACCAACTCTCGGCGCACTTCAAAAGCATAACAGCGTCCAACATTATCAGCGAGTGATTCTGTCCCAAGAGTAAGCGAAGAATAATCAGGCCAAACATCTGGATACCCAATTTTCACTGTCATACTCGCCAGCTTGTGGAGGGCTTGTTGTTTGGTCGCTTCACTCATCCATGGCAATCTGGTAATTCTATCCCCCATCACCACTCGCAGGTTGGCCACGAGCGCTTCGGCACGCGCCTTGGCTTCACTCGAAAAAGATTCACGAACATACAATTTACCCACCGCTTTACCCAAGCAGTCGTTGGTCAGTTCAATCATACGTTTAGCGCGCGGTTTCATCTGTTTGGCTCCACTCATCACTGTGCCAAAAAAAGCAAAATGCGTATCTAGAAAGGCTTTGGACAAGTAGGGTGCCAACCCACGCACCACAAACGCTTGCAAGTAGCTATGCAGATCTTCCTGTGAAACTGAGGCAATAATCGCCCCCAATTGTTCAAAAAAAGGCACCTGCCCGACATCAATCGCGACTGTAGTCGACACTCCAAGAGCAGAAAAGTAGGTTGACCAATCAAAACCCGGCACCCGAGAACACATTTCGGCAAATGACATCTTGTTGTAGTTTTTCACTGGGTCACGCAAGTCTTCTTTGGCCACAGAAATCTCAGCCAACTTGGTTTCAAGAGCAATCACCTGGGCTGTTTTGTGCGCCGAATCAGCAAATCCAGCCAGCTGAAACAACTTCGTCAAATACTCGGCATATTTCTGTCGAATCAAGACCGAGCGCTCATCGGTGGCCAAATAATAGTCTCGTTCTGGAAGCCCGAGCCCGCCTTGTACCAACCCTGTAATAACCTGATCGCTCGCTTTGGCGTCAGTCGCTGCCACCAAAATAAACAGTGGTCGGGCCACCTGCAAATGCAGTTCAGCCGTCACACGCGCCAAAGAAGCGCTATCGGACACAGTCGCAATTTTTTCAAAAAAAGTTGTGAGCGGGGTAGCACCCACTTGTTCAATTTTTTCTTCATCCATCGCTGTGCGATAAAACCCGCCAACCAACTCAGCTATCCGAGCATCGCTTGTTCCGGCAAAACGCTCGGGGTGTTCCACAATATCTCGAACCGTGGCATTGGTGATATCCGCAAGCATCTCAAACACACCCCAGCGACTTTGATCATCGGGAATCGGGTGACTCCGAAGCCAACCTCCAACAGCGTACTCATAAAAATCATCCCCTGGCTTAACCTCGGGGAATAAATCAGTTCGCTTAAACGCTAATTCACGGGCAGAAGACAACATACAGTACTAGGTAGAAAAGTATGTATCCAGTGTAACATATTCGCCCTGCTCTTTCGAGGGGGAATAAAAAACAACCACCCGAGTAGGATGGTTGTTTTGAAAGTTGTTTAACGAGAGTGACGACGTGGGGCGTAATTACTGCCACCGCGATCGTTGTGGACACGAGGACCACCGCGATGTCCGCCACGCTGACCTCCACGGTCATGGCGACCAAAGCCACGAGAATGTGGTTCAAAAACATGGAGTTTTGGTGGTGGAGTACGGCGAGGAGGCAATACTGGCAAAGCCAATACCGGCAACGTCTTGCGGATCAAACGTTCAATAGAGCGAACGTCCCCACGCTCTTCTGGAGCAGCGAAAGAAATCGCTTTACCAGACGAACCAGCACGACCAGTACGACCGAT
>CAYUBH010000009.1:3845-7017 GCA_964442985.1 uncultured Gammaproteobacteria bacterium | reverse complement strand
TGGCCTTTCATATCTTTTGGCACAATCACTACTTCTTGTTCAACTTTAGAAGACGAGGTTCCGGCTGGGGCCACTTCAATGCGTAAAGGCATTTTCATATGACGAGCAGCCATAGCCGCAATTTCACCAGGCATGGTTGCCGAGAAAAGCATCGTTTGGCGCTCAACTGGAACACTCGAAAGAATTTGTTTAATTTGTGGAGCAAAGCCGATATCAAACATACGATCAGCTTCATCAAGCACTACGACAGAAACCGTTTTCAAACTAACCGTCTTTTGTTCCATATGATCTACCAAACGACCTGGGGTCGCGATAATCACATGAGGATTACGGCGGAGCTGTTGAATTTGTTGGCCCATTGAAGCGCCACCAATCAAGACAGCTGTTTTAAGACCGAGTGAGCGACCAATTTTTTGGAGTGTTTCATCCACTTGGAGCGCGAGCTCACGAGTTGGCAAAACAACCAAACCTTGGCCTTTGTGATGAGCCAAACGTTGGATCATTGGGATACCGAAAGCAAGCGTTTTGCCGGTACCGGTTTGCGCGATACCAACCACATCTTTACCTTGGATAGCCAAAGGAATCGCCTGATGCTGAATCGGCGTTGGGGTGGTGTATTTGTGATGGCTGAGAGATGCCAAAAGTTTCGGGGCAATCCCGAGGTTGTCGAAGCTCAAAGCTCCGGGTGTAGGGTGTGTCATAGTGACTATTAGGCGACCCGCCGTCTGCTCGAGCCACTTGATGACACATTGAGAAGATACGAGTCTGTCTACCACCTAAAATGGCGGTAAAGACTTAAGAAACACTAGTATACGCTAAAAGGGGTGTTTTGTCAAGGTTAAGCGGAGAAAAGGCTGTGCTAAGCGGTAAAAAACTCTGCCGGAAACCCACTCGAAGACTCAAGCGACCCATCTGAGCGAAGCAGGGCATAGTCAAAAGAAAAGGCCTGACGAAGGATATCTGGCGGCGTAAAAAAGAGCGCAGTGGTGAGCCCGTCAGCAATAAGCGCCGTATCGGCCATCGCCCACACTGCCAAAATATCTTTTGGCGAAGCGAGCGTATGCGGATTGATAATATGATGATACTTCCCCCACACACGACGATTACCAGAAGAACCACAAATACTCCCCCGCCCCAATTGGGCAACACCAATTACCTGGGTGGCATCAAGTGGGTTTTCTAAGCCAACCCGAAGTGCTGGCTCGGCGCGGGAATGTAGAATATCTCCACCAGCATCAATACTAAAACTTAAAATGCCTTCACGTTTGAGAATATCACCGACGATGTCTATTAAATAGCCTTTACCCGCAGCGCCAAAATCCAATAGCGCTGGTTGTTTGAGAATAAGTTTGGGGTGATGGTACGAAACGACTTCGTCATAGTGAGGCGGGGTGTGCACTTCGCCAGATTGAAGAGAATACGCAGCGTCGTAGCCAGCCTCCACCAACACCTGCCCAATAAGCGGTGTCATGGAGCCGTCAGTGAGACGATACATCGTTTCATACAACGCTAAAAGAGGTGGAGCATCGTCAGGCATGACATACTCCCCCGCTTTTTTGGCCATCGCTGAGACGAGTGAGTCGTCTCGAAAACGAGAATAGTGTTTATCAAACTCGGCGATGCGAGTGTGAATTTTCTGGAGAATGTCCGCTAGCGCAGTTTCTTGAACATCGTCCCAGATATCTATCTGCCAACGAGTTCCAATCGCTTCAAAAACAACCGGTGACATACCAACAGATTAGGAATTCTTGGCGTCAGCTTTAATTTTAGCGAGCGCATCATTAAAACCTTTTGGAGTGAGACTAGAAGAAGAAACTTTGTCCAATTGCACTTCATCAATATTTTTACCAAGAACTAGTGGTTGGAAGTTTTTAATAAAAACATCCTGGTAGAAAACAGATTTTGGAATAGTCGCTTTTGGTTCAACAGTAACTTCAGTAATTTTGTCGTTTTGGAGTGTCAGAACAACCGCAATTTCTTCGGCACCACCTGGTGAGCGATACTCACCAATCGCTGAGTAGCGACCATCTTGGTACACCGTCTTTTTGACAGCTGGAGTTGGGGCTGGTGCGGTTTCTTTGGTCGCCTCTGGAGTTGTCGCAACAGGGGTGGTAGTTGGAGTTGGGGTTGGCTCAGCCGAAGTGACCGGAGTTGTGACTACTGGCTCAGGAGATGCTGGCGCCAAAGCGCGACGCTGGGCCGACATATATGCCAGAACACCAATTGGCAAAACAACAAGAACAACGAGAGGAATAATAATTTTAGCTTTTCCGGAAGGAGCTGGGGCTGGGGAGGTTGATTGATCCATACAAAATAATTAATCAATGAGTACACAGTATTCTAACTGTGCTCCTACAAAAAAGCAAGGTTTGGGGGTGTGGATTTATGAAGAATACGACTGCTTGAGCGACACATCGCCTGTCACCATATCTGGCGCAGTCGGAATAAGTTCAGCTTTCATTCGGTGCGCGTCAAACTGGTGGCGCCCACCCAAGAAAACCATCAACTGTTCAGCGTCACGCAAGCCATTGTAGAGGCACACACTCGCCCCCGGCGACGGTGTCATGTTAAAAATAATCCCCTCGCCCAAAATTTTACCTTCACCGAGCTGAAGCTCACCAGTGGTAACATTCACCCGCTGAAGACGCATCCCGCCGTAGTCAGTCGCTCGGGTAAGATCACCGCCAGAGATGGTCGGAACAATTTTTTTAATTTGCGAGACAAAAAAATATTTCCCAATGTACGGCAATTCATAGAGAATATTTTTAGCGAGATACAAGAAGCGAAGCGGATCAAACAAAATACCGGCAAAACTTTTCCAGGTGGCGGGGCGAAGAAGCCCGGCCGACGTAAAATAGGCGCCCATTGTTTTGAGATTGCGACTTTCGAGTACCGGGAAGAATCGGGCGGTCGGGCCCCAGCGAGTTTTGTCCGGTACATTCACATCTGGGTCGCCGTGTGCCGCCGCAAACGGCAATTTTGGCTCTTGCATCGTATATACCTTGCCGTGGAGCAATTCTTTGGAAAAATAAAACGTACCAGCAATCGGAATAAGCGAATATTCGTGGCCGTAGCCCATCGCTTTGGCAAATCCAAGGCTATAGGCATCGGTGTCGACCACAACGGTGGTGGCGGTGAGTGCGCCTACCGGTGTTTCCACCTCAAAAACGCC
>CAYUBH010000009.1:0-3745 GCA_964442985.1 uncultured Gammaproteobacteria bacterium | reverse complement strand
CCACAACGGTGGTGGCGGTGAGTGCGCCTACCGGTGTTTCCACCTCAAAAACGCCGTCAGCATTTTTGGAAATACGTGTGACGGAACGACCGAGAAACACATCCACCTTTTTATCCGTAACTTTTTTGGCCTGCGAAACAAACGACTCAGCGAGCGCACCAAAATTCACGGCGTAGCCTTCGCTGTTGGCTAAAGCCAAGACTGGCTGTTTTGGATCGCGACCATGCATCACTGCTGGTTCACGGGTGGCAATTTCATCACCCTCGAGCTTAACAATTTCCGGGAACAACGGCTTGAGGTCGATGTAGCGCTTGGTAAGTGCCACCACTTCCTCCTCCCCCACTGCCAAAACCATTTTGTGCACTTTGGTAATAATCGCTGAGCGTTCAGCTTCGGGCAATGTCTCGGCATACCGAGCCACCATCATTGCCGCCGGCTTCACTTGGCGAACTTTATCGATAGAATAATTCGTTTCAATATCCCCAACGTGCAGAGTCTGACTATTATTTTTAGCATTCGAATTGACCTGCCCGAGCGACGAGTATTTTTCCACCAACGCCACCGAAGAGATGTTAGTGTAGCGAGCGAGCGTATATAAAAGAGCGGTGCCACTCGCCCCGCCTCCGATAATTAATACGTCGTAATGTTGTTTTGACATAGTTGGGTAAGCATAGCGGGTTTGGCGGGGTTTGTCTATAAACAAACACCCTCTCAATAATTGAGAGGGTGTTTTAGTTGCAGGCGCGGCAGGAATCGAACCCACGCAGGTGGTTTTGGAGACCACCGTACTACCATTATACGACGCGCCCATTTACTACTCTGTCTTTACATCGTCTCCCGTCACCACCATCGCCGTCATAAAAGCAAACAAAGCGAGAGCGTTACCGTATGGCACCACAATACCCACCATCGCGAGCCCCATAACCAGGAGCGTTGGCAAAGTGAGAGCAAATAACCCCACGGTGAACAATTCCTTGAAATACCACGGCCGGCCACTGATCTGCGCAACGAGGTATACCAGGCTAGTGACAATGATAAGGAGCCACACCTTTATAACAAAAAAGGTGATAAAAAGCAAGAGAACGAAGCCAAAAGCCCACAAAATAAGCGCTCCTGGACTAGTGATTTGCAGAATAGTATTCGCTACCATCTCTGAAGTAGCTGTTCCATCTGGAACAGTGTCAAACAATCTGGTTTCTTCTCTATCGGTGACCGCGTTATACACCAAAACACCTCGACGTGAAATGACAATACTATTGGTATTCAACCGAGTAATAGTACTCGTCGCGACCGTGTCGATATACACCGTCACCCCCTCTCGCTCCAAACGAAGCGGTTGATCAAGCCCAACAATAGACAATGTGCCACTCGCCATCGTCGCCGAAAACGGCGGCAATCCTTTCTCCGCCACCTGTCGCACTTCTCGAACCATTGGCGCCACAGCCACGCCAACCGGCACGGCAATCGCCATTGTTAAAAGCAGGACAAACAATGAAAAATACCGCCAGGCACCAGTCGTCGAGGCGCGGTTGGCTTTGAGCCAGGCAATATTAGAGAGACTATTTCGAAAGGCGATGAGAAAACGCATAGATGACCAAAAACAAAGCGAGGCTAGCGCCTCGCTCCGGTTTGTTATTTCGTTTCTTTATGAGGAGTGCTTTTCTTGCAGTGTTTGCAAAACTTAGCAATTTCCAAGCGGTTCTTCAATGTCTTCTTGTTCTTGCGAGTGAAGTAATTGAGGTGCTTGCAAACCGTGCACTCGAGTTTGACCATGTTATCTTGTGACATACGGGTTGGTTATAATAGTGGGATTAGTCTACCACAAAGAACAAAAATAATCAAGCCCCTGAGACTAAGCGGTTTAAAAACACCCTAGTGGCCACATCTACAACCCCAGTCATCGGTATATTATGTGATTTTTGAAGCAATCTAAGGGCATTTCGAGTACTACTACCAAAATAGGCTGTTTCTCGCCCAAACGAGCCTGGTGCACCTTGTTTGGCCACAATAAACCCATATTTGTTGAGTGTTTTTTGAAGAACTACCACTTGTGTATCCACTGAACCCATCTTGAGTGTCTTCGTAAAGAGAGGTGAAACGGTTATTTTCTCTCCTTCTACTTCTTGGATTGGCGTATCTTCTTCAAGAGCACGCTCTTTGTTCCATAGTCTATTGAGCTCTACTCGAGTTGGCTCATCTACCCGCCCGGTGGCTCGTAAACGATATTTTTTCTGTAGCTTAAGTAGCGCATTATAGGTGGCCCGCCCAAACATCGTCGTTTCTTTACCCGCTGACCCCGCACCCGTTTTCGCCACCGTGAAATCGAGCTTGTTCAGAAGTTGTTGAAGATACAAAACCTCTTCATCTCGCTTGTTGACGATTAACAACCGCGTAAAGCGCTCGGCCACTCCCCCATTTTGAACACCATCATCTAGTAAAATTGGCGGAATAGCTGGCGGTGTTGACGTTGGTATAACGATCGGGGTTGAGGTGGCAATGGTCGACGTTTCAATTACAGCTTCTATTACCGACGGTCTAAGTGGCGGCGAATATCCCGGACACCCTGAGCTCGAGGCACCAAACGAAGTACTGCTGGTTTCAATGAGATCACCATTGCGGGCTTTAACGCTGTAGTTGAACGTGCGACCACAGGACAAGCTAGAATCGTAGAACGTGGTGCTGGTTGTCCAACCCGAAGTGTTGCCGGTGGTGGCATTGGTGGCAAGGAAAGCCGTGGTCGACGGATTGGTGCTCGACCAGGTAATAATGCCAGTATTTGAGCTCTGACCAATCTGACTTAAGCTAAAAGGAGCATCTGCTAAAGTAAAGCCAACTAATTCCGTTGTAGCCGTAGCTGAGTTGCCAAAGGTGTCGAAGGCCCAAATGTTAAAAACATACTGAGTAGAAGTGGCAAGGCCTGTAACCGAGGTAGTGGTGGCAGAGTTAAAGGTTGACGAGGCAAGATTAACGTCGGTTGACGAGGTGAAAGCAGTGTCTGACTGAGTAACGGTAGATGTGCCGGCTTTGTAGAAAATTTTATATTGGCCAAAATTGGAATCTGTAGAGGATGCTCCGAAACGAACAACAAAGCCTTGGGTGGAGGTGCTAGCGGCAAAGAGATTGCCAGGTACTGAAGGTTTTGCGTTATCGAGAGTTATCGTTGACGAAACAACCGAACCGTTATTAACACTATCATTTGGAGTAATAAACACGCAGTACTGACCATCAGCAGACGGAACATCTGTTTTTGAATTCCAAGTATAAGCAAAAGTATTAGCGCCTGACAAAGTAGATATGTTAGTTATTTGAAAACCATCTGTGGCAGCATTTGCCACACTAATTGACGTGCTAGAATATGTCGCAGAAAAAGTAGAAAGAAGTGTCGTGGTAACTTGACCAGTATAAGTCGAGCAACTGCCTGATTTATATTCAGTTTTCAATTTTACATTGTTGGTGTCGGCATCGTTAATTACCACCGAAAGACTAACCATACCAGAACCGTCACGCTGAGCACTTACTGACAATGACGTTGCAGTTGGAGCAACGTTGGACTGACCAGAATAAAACGTACCAGCAGAACCAACATTATTAGTCGAACCACCTGCTCGAGTAACAGTGCTCGAAGTTATCGAATTAGAGGTAGCGTAATTAACCGCAAAACAACCACCACCACCACTACCACTTGATGTAGCACCACCACTATTACCACCAGACACATTAATACTTTGCGGGGTTCCAGTAACTG
>CAYUBH010000008.1:0-23915 GCA_964442985.1 uncultured Gammaproteobacteria bacterium | reverse complement strand
GGCCATGGTCGGAAAAACAACAGAAAAAGCACACAAAGAAGTTACCAAAGCCAAACGAAGACGAGCAAAAGACATACAAGCGGGTATACTTTATACTTAAGACGTAAAAAATATAGTCCGCCCTCCAACGACGTAGGTTACCCTACTCGTTGGAAAGGGGTTTGAGTCCAAAACTATGGTGTTAAGGAGCCAGAAGAGTCGCCAGCTGTAGTAGCTGTTACTAAGTTGTTGATAACGAATGTTGCAATTGCGAAAGCGGACAAGATAATTGCCAAACCGATAATACCAGCAAAGATCCATTTTTTAGCTTCGCCAACTTTTTCTTCGTTACCGCCAGCTGTCATCCAAGTGAAACCACCGATGAGTACGATCACCACGGCAATAATACCGAGGAGACCCATAGCGACGCGGATAATTCTAGCGATCGTGATACGTACATCAGTACTACCAAGCCCGGTGTATTGCCCGTAGGAAATACCGAGATCGTTAGCGCCGATAGTGTTATTTTGCGCCATAACTGGTGCAATCGGCATAAGCATACCGAACACGAGGGCTCCCATCGTCATGATGGAAGAAATCATTTTCTGCATTTTCATAGTTTCACCTCCTTCCACATACATTGTTGCATAGTATTTCTTTGTATTGCTGATAAGTATACCACACTCGAGAACACCGTGCCAACTACACATTTCCTGTGGTAAGAAATGTGGTAAACGTACTGAGAAGCAAATAGCTTGCGAACACCAAAAAGAGCCCAATAACTGCCCAGACAATCGTTTTAGTACCTGATTCAATCTGTTCAGCATTGCCCGCAGCAGTGAGCCAACGAAAACCACCCAAAACAATCATAAGTAGAGTGAATGAGCCTACTACTCCGAGCGCCGCTTTAATAAGCGTACCAATCAATTGATTAGCATCGGTGGTTTTTCCCAACGGATTCTTGAGACAGGTCTGCCCTATCGGAGTGCCTGGCGGGCAATTTGGGTCTGCTTTAGGTGCTGCTACACCAGTAGCACTTTCAGCTGCCAAACTAACCGTCGGCATTCCCCACGCGAAAAAAGCGATGAAAAAACTAAGAATAAAAACGATCCGTCGCATAGCATTCACAGAATTAAAGGTTAAGCGAGCTAAAGATAAAATTGATAATAACATAACTACCAAGCATCACCGCAACACCAAGCGTGGACCATACTAAAATACTTTTAGCCGAAGTAATTCGTTCTTCGTTGCCGTTGGCAAACATCCACAAAAGACCAGCGTAAATGTACATCACCAACAAAATTGCACCAATAAACATCATCAAACCTTGAATAATCCGACCGATAATTTGGTTGATGTTAGTGACACCTAATTTATTAAGTTTTTTTGCTTCAGTGCGTAATTTTTGAGTACCGATATCAAAGTTTGAATCACCAGCTTTGTACTCTTTTTTGTTAACTGTGTCATATGATGAGCAGGTTGCTGGGGCAGTTGGTAGCGGTTTTACAAACGACTGTGAGCTGTCGGTCATTATATTTCCTTTACAATCATAGCCTGGGTAGCGACCACCTTCACTACAAGAATACACCGAAGTCAAAGCTCCTTCATCAGTTTTTTGACAACAACATGCCCCTTCCTTAAAAAGTGGAGCGCTAGAAAAAGTACCGCCTAGCCCTACCCGATACGTATCAAACAAATCAGCAAATTCTGGATCAACGTAACTAAACAATGATTCAGAGTCTAAGGTCGGACAGCGGTTTCTGCTGTTTAGCACGGTCGTAACTCTATTAACTAAATTTTGGTCGGGTTGTCTTGAAGGAAGACTTTCTGGGGTGAGCAAAGCTGTTCCATCGCGCTCTACGATATAATTAAATGGGGTTTTGAAAGGAGAGCCCATTGCCATTTTACAAGCATCTACTTTCACCACCTCACGGATGCGACAATTTACCCCAATAGCGTCATCTATAGCAACAAATTTACAAATATCCCTAGATAAATCAACAGATAGTGCCCCAAACGGATTATTAATCTCAGCTGCTGAATAACTTACATAATCAGCATCAAAGTTATCACAGGTCTTAACACTTACAAGATCTTTACCTTGATAAGCCGTATGCTGGTATGTAATACCAGTAAAATCACATTGGCAGATATTATAACAGGATTCTGCAGGGGGGCTTTTTATCAAATCGGGTAGAAATTCAATTGCCAAAACCGGCGAAACTTGCAAAGCAGAGGCCCCGATAAAAAAAGCAGTGAAGACTAAACGTTGTAGAGAATTTCCAAACATACCATGTTTTCTAAAGACCAAAACCGGAGGATAGTCCGATTGCTTGGCCAGCAAATTGAATAAGCGCGTACCCCGAAAAAGCAACGACCAGACCAATAATTGCTGCTACCATCGCATCTTTACCTTTTTGCACCTGCTCAGCACTACCTTGCGACAAAATAAGGATAAACCCGCCGTAAATAAACATGAGCAAAGCCAGAGCGCCAATAATTGAGAAGAGATAATTAGCAACATTAATACCTAAAATAACAAAAATACCGATGTCTTTACATTCGGCAGTAAGCTCATTTTGTAGTGCGCAATCAGGGATAAATTTACTCGTTCCAGCTGACAAGCCACCTTGTTTGGCGTCCTGTAGACGCTTAGCGTAATTAGTGTCAAAAATCTTTTTCTGATCTTGGCAGGCTACTTGCGACAAATTCGGACCAACACATGTTTCATATTCGTGTGAGACAGATGTTCTAACCGCTTCACAATCATCCGTGGTCACTTTTACACATCCGCTTTGCCAATAACTATCTTCGGTTTGAAGATTGGCGCCTGGTTTGATGTAATCGAGACTAACCGTACAAAAACAATACCCATCAACAGCGCTAGCAGGGCGCGCACTCGGAGAGAGAAGACCAACGGCCATCATCCCCACCACTAACATCGTGACAAGCAACGTTCGCATAATGAGTGTTTATAATGTTTGGTTAATTTTTTCAGCTGCCCGATTCAAACTTCCTTGGCGAGCTTCAAATAAACGATCGGGATTTGCTGGAGCGATGAGCCATTCACGCATCAACTCGCGCACCGCCTGAGCCGCTGCTTCATAATTACGTCCGCGGTACCAGTTGGTGGCCACGAGTAGCTGGCTCGCAAACGGCGCCAAGATTGGGTTTTCTCGCTGTGCCGCAATATAGGTGCGGAGAGCCGTTGGACGACCAGATTTATCTAAATAATTCTTGGTGGCACTGGAGTGGGTGAGATACAACACCAAATTCCACGCTTCATTCTGATTTTTTGACTTCGCGGTCACCGACTGCAGACTATAATTAGCTACATTCACTGGGAAATCAGGATTGAGCTGAAGAAGCGGCATCACATCATAATTAAGCTGTGGAGCGCGTGCTTTGATAAGCGGAGTGTGGAAGCTGTAGCCAAAGAAAAAAGCGACTTTTCCTTTAACAAAGGCATCGAGCGCGTTTTCCATAGAATCGTTCCAGGTATAGGTGTCACGGGTTGGATTAGCAAAATCAGTATAAAAATTCATGATATTCATGGCTGGAGTTTCATCGCTTTGGCTTCCGCCAGATGGGCGAACATTGAAAACAGCCCGACCCGATGAATCAGTGAAACGCAAACTACTCTGACGGAATAATATATAGAGAATATCATCACTCCATGGAATATTTGCCCCTGTACCAAGAGCGGCGCCCGACTGAGTAATCGCTCCGGTGGAGCGGTTGTATTTGGTTAATTTACGAACAGCTGCTTGAAAGTCTTCCCAAGTTTTTGGAGCTTCGGCCACACCAGCTTGATCCAACAAATCTTTGTTATAATAAATCGCCATGGTATCGAGCGATAAAGGCAGGCCATAAATTTTACCATTCACCACAGCATCATTCGCTACTGTACTCACATATTCTTTCTCAAGCTGGGCTGGGGTGAGGCCAAGACGATCAGTTGTTCTCACCACTGTGGTATCGCTAAAATTACCTTTTTGCACCACCACCGTCGTATCTTTGGCACTAGCTGGCATTGGAGCCAGTTTGGAAACATACTGCCCCATGGTACGATTATTTACCGAAATAATGTCCGGTCCGCGATCTTCGGCCAAAGCTTCTACCAATCGGTCATAGATATCTTCCGCTCGAAATTGACGAATATTCACATTGACATAAGCACGCTCAGCTCGAAAAGCCGCAATTTGTGTCTGGAGCGCATCAACATCATCAAAGACTGTCCAATATTCCAAATTAACCCGACGAGCCGCCGGGGTATTAGCTACACCTGTTGACGATTTACAACCAAAACCGGTAAAAACCAAGACTCCGAAAAGACTGACTAATGACCATGTTTTAGTGGTATGCGTCATACTATATAACAGATTTGAGATACTGTTTAAATTCTTTACTGAGACTCGGATCGCGTAGAGCAAATTCAACATTCGCTTTCAAATACCCAAGTTTTGAACCAGTGTCATAATACGTTCCATCAACGGCACAGGCATACACTGGGCGCTTTTTGAGCAATTTAAAAATTGCATCCACCAACCAGAGCTCTCCCCCACGACCCAACTTAGTCTTTTCCAATGCTTCAAAAATATCTGGGGTCAAAATAAATCCACCTAAACTCGCTAAATGCGACGGTGCTTTGTCTGGACCTGGCTTTTCCACCAGATTTTTCACCTGCACCACATTTTTTTCAATTTGCAAACCATCAATAATACCGTATTTCTTGGTATCTTCGGCGCTCACCTTATACGCTGTCAAAACTGGATCTTGGTACTTTTCAAACACCTCAATCAACTGCTTTAGTTGTGGCTTTTTTTCAGTGTAGAAAAATTCATCACCCCACATGACAGCAAATGGCTCGTCGCCAATAATTTCTTTGGCACACAAGACTGGCGTACCGTTGCCGTACGGGCCTTTTTGACGAATAAAGATAAAATTTGCCATGTCAGCAATCTTTTTCACCTCTTCAGCCACGTCTTTTTTGCCCTGTTTTTTGAGCCAATTAATCAGCTCGTAATTTGGGCTAAAATGGTCTTCTACCGCCCGTTTGCTTGGGCCGGTGACCATAATAATATCAGTAATACCGCTCGCTACCGCCTGCTCAACAACATATTGAATAATCGGCTTATCAACGACCGGTAACATTTCTTTTGGCTGTGCTTTAGTTGCTGGTAAAAAACGAGTTCCGAGCCCCGCCACCGGAATCACCAATTTTCTGATTGTGGACATACAAAAAAATAAACAAACGAGAATAGCAGTAGTATACCAAAAAAAACTACCAATAGCAACGCAGCTATTGCACCTCTTCCCAACTAATTAAATTATATTGCGAACCAACCGGAAAACCACCTGGTGGATTATAAGTTAAATTAGTATCATACGTTGCATTAGTGACCTCATACCCAGAAATGACCGATCCACCACCCGACACCCAACTCCAGGTCCAAATACCACTTGAAATAACTGAGCCATAGATAGACAAAACATCTTTCGTATTACCTGGATAATAATAACGCTTAGCGGCTCCATTCTGAGCCAGAATTGCTGCGTTTATTTCTAAATCTTCCGGAGAATTATACGGAATAAGTATATTTTGCTCAGCAACTAATCCCAACACGTGTGTTCCATCTTTAGCTAAATAGGTTATATCATCACTAATAATGATCGACTTGCCAGCTTTCGTACCGACCGTCGCCCGCCCATTTACTATTCCGCTTACCCACACAGTATCTTCTACATAAATAAAACCGTTTGATGGAATAGTATACACCGTACCAGAACCAAGCGTTTTAACATCAATACATGGCCAAAAGTAGTTATTACTACCAACATCTTTAGCTTTATAGCAATTTGTAGAATTCACTTTATACGCCGTCACGGTACCGTTACTATTAAACAGCAGGCGCCACCCTTCTTTGCCAGACGAAGTAAAATACAACCCACCATTTTGAGCACCGGTTTTTATTTCCGCCAATTTAGCAGTCACAGCATTAAAATCTTGTGCTGGTGCTGGATATTCCCAATAGGCTTCTGGCCCGCCATCGCCCCAAATACCTTCTTTAACCTGATTACCGCACCCATGAAACGATTTACAGGTGTACGTGGCCATCGCACTCGTAATCGACGAATCCCCCACCCCATCAAAACGAATACCACCATTAGCGTGGAATTTACCATGCGTCGTTTCATCATCACCAATCCACACATCGGTATTACTCAAAAAAGCATAGTCGGTGAGGGCCGGGAAACCGACACGCGCTTTAATCGTGCGACGACTATTCGGCTGGCTGGCCATCCAACCAGTTGAAGAAATAGTTACCACCGTCGAACCATTGACCGGCGCGGTTATTCCAAGAGAAAAATAACCAATAGTTGCTCCATTTTTATCAACAAAGGGGTGAATATATGGTCCAGACGTCGCCGTACCATCTTGAAAATCAGTTTGATTATGAGCTAAATGCCAACGATAATATTCAATCCCCGCTTCGGCGATTTGGAGCGCCTGTTCACGATTCTTTTTATAGGTAGAAGCTGTATTTTCAGACACTGCATAGCCGGCTACCCCCACAGCTACCATTGAAAAAGCAATCGAACCAAATACCATTACGAATAACAAAATATTACCACGGACATCTTCTTGAAACATTCTAAAAAACTGTCGCATATTAATTGGATTTCAAATTACGCAACTCTGTTTTTGATTGAATAATAATTGGCACTGGTGATTTTGTTGGATCGCGATCAAGCACCAATCTAATCTCAACCAAACGAACGGTTGTTACTGATACTGGCTGAGTAAGTGGAGTGCTTGTTACTGCGCCAGCATAACTCTGATTATAGTAAAAAAAACCGGTTGTACTAGATACGTAGTTCACCATACTGGTAATTGATTCGCTGTTCGTCGGATACGTCATCGGTGTGCCAGTTGCTTTTATCACCCCTCGTTTAAATGTCCCCGTCGACGAGATAAAATAACGCACTCGTTCCACCAAAGTATCACTGTCAACATTAGCATAAAAAACAATTGTTGACGTTCCCGCTGTTTCCAACGGATAAGCTCCGATACTCGAAGCTCGAGCACCTCGCAATTCTCCAACGAATTCTTGCACCACCTGACGAGCCTGACCCTGTGACAAAAGCTGGTCAAACACAATATCTTTGGAACGAAGACTTACCAAAAAAACACTTATTACAGAACCAATTACTAAGGTAGCGATCCCTATCGCTACCAAAACCTCAAGCAAAGTAATACCTCGATTATCTCTGTAATACATCATATGTTTATGGTACAGACATCATAACATCAGTTGAGCCAGCGCCAGAAATATCTACTTCCCCACTCGCCGTCGTATAACCGTCACGAGTGACCTCAAGGGTATAGGTGCCGGCCGACAAACCGCCAAAAAAACTCTGTCCTGGAGGAGCGCAATTAGTGGTGTAGGTAAAAGCAATCTCCGAAACAACTGGTGTAACCGACTGGTCAGCAGTGGCCAAATACAAACGATAGCGTAAATACCGCTTACCAGATAAATCAGAATGAAGCACAGTACTCGACGGCGTATAATACGATGAAATAGTGCCGTCTGGACCAGTAAAATTCCAGGTTGCTGGCGAACTAGAATTACTCGTAGCTACTTGCACCAACACAGAGTTAGAGCCAACCCCCGAAGATTGTGATGTCGGGTCAATGATAATATTCGTAAAATTAACCGCCTCACTAATATCAAATGTTGAGGACTCAAGCCAGCCACTTACTGCATAATGTTGTCCTGTCCGCCTCAAGCTTATATCTCCAGCCGGGCTGTCATTATCAATATTTCCATCATCAGAGAAGTACGCTGTATCATCAATTCCGATCGCTTGACCATCACCCCCCGACCAATCGGTCTGACGAGTGTAGCCAAGTCCTGTCACCCGAGTGGCATCATACCCAGTCTTTGTTAGTCGAACAGTCGCGTCAGAGAGTGGCAATTGCGTGCCGGCGTCTTTTACCTTCACCAAAAAAGAATGGCTGGTATGTGGAGTCAAAATAACTGTTGCATCCTGAGTCATACCAGGCGACAACGACCACGGAGCCATTGGAATAGTACCCGCCAGATCATACACCGCTCCGGATGTACTTGGGGTATAGGTATCCCACTCAAGCTCATCTACCAAATAATCGCCTTGTGCATCAGAAGTAATAATTTCATCATATTTATAAATTGTTGGATCAGTACCAATAGTTTTATTACCCCGCAACGTAAATGACGTAGCCCCTAAATCACTACAAGCTGGTGTCAAAGCATGCAAACTCAAAGCACCAAGCGTATCAATCGCAAAACTAATATTGGTAATCGACTGACTGACCACATTGGCTGGTAGACGGATTGGATTTGGGACACTCGCTGAGACGGGCACTGTATAATCAGATGAATAACCATTCTTTCCAACAGTAATGTTATACGTCATTGTCCCTGTTGGCGTATCAATAACGCGTAGATACCCCTGAGAATCAGTCACATCATTAATAGAAATAGGTGGTGAAATAGAGTTGTTGGTAATTTGCACCGTTGCTCCAGATACCGGCAACCCAAGCGCATCAAACACATTCACAAACAAAGCACCATTACTTGAGGCTCCTTCCAAATTCTTTGGAGCTACTCGAGCACTCAATGCCACTGGCTGTTGTTGGCCACATGTCAAACATTGAGCGGCCACTTCTATTAACTTATAGTCCGCCGGCGCTGTGTCATTTGGTGAACCACCAAGCGTTCCATCAAATGGGTCATCGATATTACGCACGGTAGTTGTCACTGAAAACGTAATGCCGTTACGAACAATGTTCTGATTGGCAATCAAGACCCCTGCTGGAACACCGCCCACTGTCCCAACCTGTTCAAACGGAACATTGCGAGCAATTTCTAGATATTCATTAGCCAGTGCTGTTTCAAGAATAGTTAATCGAGATTGATACACAACCTTAAAAACAAATGACAGTGAGCTATATACCCCTAGTGCAAATAACAAAAAAAGGGCGACACCAACGGACACCTCAAGAATCGTAAACCCTCGCTTAGTATATAGCATAGGAATACAAACAGTATAGCATACTTTTACTACGAAACCTACGACAAACTCTTGATCTTTGCCCAAAACCGTGCTAACATGCTCTCGAACAATTACACCTCTGCCCAGGTGGCGAAATTGGTAGACGCAAGGGACTTAAAATCCCTCGACTTCGGTCATGCGGGTTCGATTCCCGCCCTGGGCACACAGAGCGAAGCAGACTCACGATGAGTCTGCTTTCTTTTTGAGCATTTTTTCACCGCCAAAAATTACTTTGGCTAATTTTAGCCAAAAAAGACCTTGACAAAACCGGTTTTTTATGCTATACTATCTCTATTGAAACTGACAGCCCGTTCGACTTTATTCATGAAAAAGTCGAGCACATTAACCGATGCTTTTAAGACAAAAGTGTTTCTTAAGTGCGTCCCACTGCGAGTTTAAAATAATCTTTATTTTTCATTCTATCATTATGCAAACCACTCAAATCAACCAAGAAGTTATTGTACAGCCAAAAATACTACCGCGAATCAATGACGAACATCTCTTAGCCGCTCTTTCTTTCTTAGTCATGTCATTATCAAGTATCGTTTTAAGCAACCCGCCAATGTAAATCACTAATCACTACTAATCTACGCGTATGTAGAAAACTGTCCTCAACCAAAACAACTTATCATCTGTTACCACTACCCGCCCTACCCAGGACGGGATTATTTTTAAAAAATATCGCACCTTCTTTTGTTTTGTGGTATACTATTCTCATCCTTAACTTCTCAAGGGGGTTTATGCCTACCAAAAAACTTTCTCGTCCGCGAAAAAGTCTGGTAAAACGCACAAAAACAAAAGCGATCACGCCAACCCGTGTAGCTCTTTCGTTTCCCCTGCCAGCAGCTACCTATCATCACATCCCCCACGAGCATTTCATCATGGCTCTATCTTTTTTTATTATTGCCTTGTCTGGGGTTATTCTTATCGACAAACCTGTTTCCGCTAAAAACACTACCAAAAAACCAGCTACCGTGACTGTCTGCCAAGATCCTGATCACTCCAATCCAAATGTTCAGGGCACCACGGTTCTCACCGAAATCAATAACACCACTGATAGGCAAGAGACAAAATCGCTCCAAACCGACGCCTGCGTCAACCCTGACACTGTCCGAGAATATGTGTGTGGACCAAAAGGGCAAACCATTACTTCTAAACTATCTTTCTGCGGAAATGGTCGGGTATGCGGGAACGGTGCATGCCTTATTTCATCTTCCACACCATCACTGCTTCCAGAAATCACCGCCCCAACAGTTGGCGCACCTCTTTCTCTCACCCCACCATCATCAATGAGTTTTAATATTACCGCGAGCGCTGTTTTTCCACCTGCCGACGCTGTTTTAGCTCAAACTATTATCTCGGGCACGCATATTGCCCGCTTTAAAGTAAGCAACGACAGCACCACTCGCGTGAGCATCACCGGATTTCGCTTCACCGACAATGGCGCACACACTGGCACCAGCACCACCTACCGCCTCTACACTTCCGACGGCAACAGCCCAAACTATAGTGGAACCATTATCGCTGACAATCAACCAACTCTCACCTTTAACTCATTAAATAACGGTGAAGGAGTGATAATCGAAGCTGGTAGCTATCGCTATTTTTCAGTGGCTATCAAACAACTCGGTGCCATAACCAGTGGTGACAGCTTTAATCTATCCATCGCTACGCTCGCCGACGCTCAATACAAAGTATTAGAAGCAGATTTAGGCTATGACGGCAACGGTAACGGCCATGTTCAAGATGCTATTAGTGGTTTATTTATCGAAGGTAAACCAGTGGTAGGCACTCTTTTAAAACAATAACCATAATTTTATATATGCCTCCAAAAGGAATCTCTTATAAGCGTCGCCCAAAAGCGATTACACCAACGCCCCCAACCCCACCACCACTTCCTCCACACTATCATCATGTTCCTCACGAACATTTTATCGTGGCGTTGTCTTTCTTAGTGATTTCCTTATCAGGCATTATCATGAGCTTTGGCCAAGCAAGTGCTCAAAGTGGCCGTCGACCCGTCAACAATGTCGTCTGTAGCGACTCTGACGGTGGTAAAGATATCAAAACAGCTGGTAAAACCACCCTCACACGAACAAATTCTCAAGATCCAAAAATTAAAACCATTACCAGCAGTAAAACAGATGCTTGTGTTGGCGCCGCTGGCGTTCGCGAATACTTCTGCACCGTTAAAAACGGCCAAGGAGTCATTAGTTCACAAGTAATTTCCTGTGGTAGCAAGAGTTATTGCTCAAAAGGCGCATGTATTGTTCGCAGTCCAATTTCACAACAAGTAGCCAGCTCTACTCCTCCAACCACCACTCCTTCTACCCAACCACCCGTTTTTGTTTCTCTAGATGCCTACGGGGTCTGTATGGTGCGTGACTCCTCGACTGACGCTCAACCAGCTTCTGCACCAGATGTTGGCGAAGGCTATGTTAAAAAGAATCTTCTTCATGTTGCAAATTACGAACAAGTTGCTCGAGAATGTACACCAGCCATTTATCAAGACTTAGAAAATCGTTTCTGCCAAGGCAGTCGACGCAACAATCAAATTCACAATTATAGTATTTTTCACCAAGCTTCCGACCGGTTGGGAACCGTTGGAGACACATATGGATGTCCGGCCAGTGGCTGTAACTGGCGCTACTGCCTAGGAGCTGTCACCAGCACCCCTCCGACCACCCCGCCAACAACCACTCCTTCTAGCACACCACCAGTTGCAGTAGCGAGCAGCACCCCTCCTCGCCTCATTCCAGCTTGTGAAACCTTCTTTGGCTGTACTGTTCTTGGTTTCAACGCCACTGCAGGAGTAAGCACTAATATCGGCGAATATCATTTTGATCTCCGCCATCCAACACCAACTGCAGCTGTTACCGAAATCACTTTCATCAGCTTGTCTCTCGAGGGATCATATATTGCTCCGGCTCGTGGTGATGATCAAGCTGTCATTGACGCCTACTATGGATCAGTAAAAGTTGGATCAGGAACAGTCACCGAGCTTGAAAATGGCACCAGCCGAGATGTTGGAATTAGTTTTTCCCCAACTATCAAAATAAGCGACACGGCTCAGCAAGCCTACTTCCAAACACTCGTTCTCAAAACCAATACTAACGATTCGGATTTCCGAGTATCAGCGGGTGAAACAAAATCTCTCCGACCACATATCAAAGGATTTACCTGGAGAGATCCAAATACTGGTGGCTTGACATACACTCCCGTAAATGTTCGCGACGATCTCCGTAACTTTACCTCAACCAGCACCATCTCTTCTGCTGGCACACTTCCAATGATTCTCATCACAGCTGACGCTCCAGTTCCAGCCGGATCAAGTGTCACCCAGGCAGTCTTGCGAGGCACACAGCTTGGTCGGTTCAAAGTCACCAACATGGGATGGGTCAAAGCCACCGTTGAAAAAATTGCCCTAGCCGACTATGGCACACACACTGGCACCTCGACCACATTTGACCTCGTCTACTCCGACCAAAACAGTTCCAACTACACTCAAAACAGTGTCGGCACGCAAAACAATCTCATCTTCAATAACACCAGTATAAGCATTGACGGCGGAGCCTACCGCTACGTCACCGTAGTGCTCAAAGATCTTGGTCAAAGCACTTCAGGTGATTCCTACGGCCTCTACGTGCACCCAGGAATAACTTCTACCTTCAGCGCCAAAGAATACGATCTCGGATTTGATTACAACTTAGACGACAATCTCGATGATACCGCCTACGGCGAAATCCAAGGCAAACCAGTTCTTGGCATGGTCAGCAAATTATAAAAAAGTTCACTAAAACCTGCTCCACCTGAGCAGGTTTTTTGTATATAGACGAAAAAAACCTTTTCCCCTATACTACCCCCACTATGTTGACCGAAGAACTTTCCTCCAATCCACTCGAAGAACGCCTTGCCGAACCGGCCGCCAACCCAGAAGAGGCCACGTTTGATACTTCCCTTCGCCCGCGTGAGCTAAGTGACTTTGTCGGCCAAGAACATATCAAACAAAACCTCCTCATTGCGATTGAAGCAGCCAAAAAACGCACCGAACCACTCGAACACGTGCTTCTGTATGGAAATCCTGGGCTTGGCAAAACCACCCTCGCTACGATTATCGCTCGCGAAATGGGGGCGCCAATTAAAATAACCTCTGGCCCGGCCCTCGAAAAAGTGGGCGATCTCGCTGCTATTCTCTCCAACCTTCAAGAAGGTGAAATTTTGTTTATCGACGAAATTCATCGCATGAATAAAACTATCGAGGAAGTCCTCTATCCTGCTCTCGAAGACTATTCTCTCGATATTATCCTTGGTCACGGTCCCGCCGCTCGCACTATTCGCATGCCTCTCAACCGCTTCACCCTCATTGGTGCCACCACCAAGCTCAGCATGGTCTCGAACCCACTCCGCGATCGTTTTGGACACGTCTACCACCTCAATTTTTACGAACACAGCGATATCGAGCGAATCGTTCGCCGAAACGCTGGCCTACTCAATGTCTCTGTTGATGAAATCGCCCTACCACTTATTGCTTCGCGCGCCCGCCGCACCCCGCGCATTGCCAATCGCCTCCTCAAACGTATTCGCGATACCGCTGAAGTAGAAAATAATGGTACTATCGACGAAACCATCACCAAACGCACCTTTAACCTGCTCGGCATCGACACCCACGGCCTCGACGAAATCGACCGCCGACTCCTTAGACACCTTATAGAAAAATGTGGGGGCGGACCAGTTGGTCTCAACACCTTAGCTGCAGCGATTGCTGAAGAAATGGCGACAATAGAAGATATTTACGAACCATTCTTACTCCAAATTGGCTTCCTCGAGCGCACCCCACGCGGTCGCAAAGCCACCCCGGCCGCTTACACCCACCTCAATATTACCGAGCCACCTCGCGAATAAAAAATCCCGACCACTGTTGGCCGGGATTTTCTTTATTCCACTGTTATATAGAGTATTTTTTCTACTACCCGACCTTGCATGTCGGTCATTACCCCGCGCAACGTGTAGGCGCCATTTCCAGGATTGTTTTTCCAGGTAAACGAAAGTTTTTCAGCCAACAACTTTTCATTAGCTGGTGAAAATGTGTAAATAAGTCGTTCCGCACTACCACCACCTTGTAAATACACTTTAATATCTCGAATCGCATCCCAACGGAATGGTTCAATAAACAACGTCTGTGGAAAATCACCGCCAAGCAGTGTTCGAGGGCTCTCGCCGACCCAATCAAATGATGGTGGATCGAGCGGCACATCCAGTATAAACGGAATTTCTTGCACAGCCGAGTTGCCCATATCATCTTGAGCAATGACTTTGAGCAGATGTGGCCCAGAAGTCAATTTTTGGGCGTAATAGCTCGCTCCAAACGGGAATTGGATACTTTCAGCCACTTTAATACCATCAAGGCTATAAAGAACGCGTACGACCCCTCGCGGAGCAGTGGCTTGCACCACAAAATCAAGTTGGCGAGTAGTAATACGTGTCCCTGCCCCTGGTGATAACACCTGAAGAGATGGGGTAAGCTCTGCCGATTGCGGAGAATCATACTCTGTTGGCGGTTCTTCGAGCGTCACTGCTATACCCGACGCCTGCTGACGACCAACCCAACTAAGGAGTGCTTCTTCCCACGCAGTATATTGTGGATCATCGGTTGGTTGGGCTGGTGGTTCACCTCGTGGATCATCTTTTTGGACGTAATGCAAAATATCGTGCGGTGGTAAAAATGTTTTTGTGGTAATCAGGTTTTCTGGTGTAGACGATGTAGCAATTTTTCCAGTCACGGTATTAATCGGCAACTTAATACCACCATCACTCCCAGTCAAAACTGGTTTTTGAGCATCGTTTGGTGGAGATAGTGGGAACGGTTCTTCTGGAACACCTTTGAGCGACTCGCGCATAAATTGATTCCAAATAACACCGGCCAACAAATTACCGCCACCCTTCATCGGAGAAGGAGTTGTATTACCTACCCAGACACCAGCAGCTAGTGTTGGCACATAGCCCATCGTCCAAGCGTCTTTCGAATCATTCGTAGTACCAGTTTTGGCCGCTACTGGACGACTACCGAGTGTTAAATTACTATTTCGGCCAAATACGAGAGCGCGTGAAGCATCATCGCTTAAAACATTAGACAGTAATGTGGCAAGCTCGGGCTTCACCGCTTCAACACCTTCGCCTTGTTGCCACTCAAGCATGGTTTCCCCCGAAGAATTGGTTACTTTGAGAATGCTTACCGGTGGCTGATACCGACCACTATTGGCTAGAGTTGCGTAGGCGTTAGTATGTTCTAGTAAGTTAACTTCACCACCACCAAGCACCAGCGACAAACCATAATCACCGGTAAAAGTAGAATAGCCAAATCGTTTCGCAAACTCAATTGTTTCTTTGGTGCCCACCAAATACATCGCTTTAACCGCTGGAATATTCAGCGAATTTTGGAGCGACGAACGGAAGGTTAACAAACCATGTTCTTTGCCATCATAATTTTTTGGTGTATACGAATTACCATCACGAGAATCAAAATTGGTGGTCACATCATAGACCACTGTTTCTGGAGTATAGCCTTTTTCAAAAGCCGCCAAATACACAAAAGGTTTAAACGACGACCCTGGTTGGCGACGACCTAACGTTGCCACATTAAATTGCCCATCAATCGTTTCGTCTTCAAAGTTACGTGAACCAACTAAAGCTACAATCTGCGCTGTTTTTGGATCGATCGCAACTAACGCTGCGTTATTAGCGTTAGCGCTTTTAGCAAATTTATCACCTTGTTCTTTAACAATTTTTTCGGCCAACACCTGCTTATCGTAATCAAGCGAAGTAATTACCTTAAGCCCGCCGGTATCCACCACTTTTTCACCAAACTGATCAGCCAACTGCTGTTTTACATACAATACAAAATGCGGTGCCGCCAAAATTCCAGAATTACGCGACATTTTGAGCGGTTCAGCCTGCGCCTGTTTTCGCTCTTCATCGGTGATATATCCTTGATCGCGCATCAACACCAACACCAAATCACGGCGACTACGTAAACTTTCTAAATTATTAAGATACCGACTCGGCGCCTGATTCATCGCCGCGAGTGTAGCACTTTCGGCCAAAGTTAAATCAAAAGCACTTTTACGGAAATAACTCTGCGCTGCCGACTCAACACCATAGTTGGTTGAACCAAGCGGAATCTCATTCAAATACATCTTCATGATTTCGTCCTTGGTATACTTGCGTTCCAAACGCAGAGCCAAAATAGCTTCTTTAATTTTACGGAAAATAGAATGACTGTCGCCAACGATGGCATTTTTAATAAATTGCTGAGTCATGGTGGATGCACCGCCACCACCCGATCTCCGGCCGATCAAATTATTAAAACCAGCACGCAAAATACTAAGCACCCGCACGCCTTTGTGTTCATAAAAATATTTATCTTCAATAGCAACAAACGCTTTAGGCAAAAATGGCGACATCTGCGACAAATCAACTACGGTCCGTTTCTGGTTCTGATAAATTTCATAGAGCAAATGCGTCCCGGTGCGGTCATAAATCTTGGTACTCTGCGCCACTTGTCTATCCCCCACTTTATTCGGGTCAGGCAGTTCACGACTTACCACCAAAACAGTAATCGTGCCGGCAATCAAAGAAAAACCAGCAAAAATAAGACCGGCTTTGAGGGCAAAGGTCAGCCACCAACGTTTGGTATGGCGATTAAAGCGCTCGCGCACCTCAGAGGAGACTGCTCCATAGAGACGGCTTTTGCGTGGACGGAGTGTTGGAATGGGCATGTGTACAAGATATATCTGCCCCTACAGTATACCTGGGGATAGGCGTACCGGGCAAGATTGACAAAACCATGTTGACCGTTTTGGTCAAAAAAGGTATAATCAACCCTACAAAAATAGGGGGAACTTTAGCAACAGGTTCTTTTTTATTTCGCTAAAGTTAGCCAATAAAATATGATTTCACTACCACTATTCCAGCCTTTTTCGAGACAAATCCTAGTAACCGGAACAAGTATCTTTTTGATGTTGGTCCAGCTTTCTATTCCACATCTCGTCTTAGCCAGTGATTTTACCAACGAAACAGCTCTTCTCGAGACAGATTTCACCCAAAAAGAGCTCACCATTGGTGAAACACAAGAAACCCACCTCTTTTTTCCAGATGTCCCTGCCAAAAAACCAGATCTTCGTCTACGCGCCCGGATCAGCGCCTACACTAGTACCGTTGGTCAAACTGACAGCACACCTTTTATTGCCGCTTCCGGCAAACGAGTATTTGACGGCATGATCGCCGCCAACGGCCTACCTTTTGGCACTATTATCAAAATCCCCAGCCTCTACGGCACCAAAGAATTCGTGGTTGAAGACCGTATGAACGAGCGCTATCCGCTCGGACACATGGATATTTGGCTCGACACCACGCAAGCCGAAGCTCGACGCTTTGGAGTGAAGCGCGTAGAGGTAGAAATCTACTATCCAGAACATCCGCGCTATCGCTATATGGCTCAAAAATAGTTACAACCACCCTTCGGGGTGGTTTTTTAATGCGCTTCCGACAAACGAAACTGTAAAGCTTCAGCAATATGCTCAAAAGCAATACGGTCGCACCCAGCCATATCGGCCAATGTGCGCGCTACTTTAATAATCCGGTAATATGCTCGTGGTGACAAATGAAACCGTGCTGTAGCAACGCGCAAACACTCCAAAGCTTTTGGTTCAAGCGGACAAAATGTCCGCACTTGTTCCGAAGTCATTTCACTATTTGTTTCAATCGCCATTTCTTTAAATCGCTCCTGCTGACGTTCACGAGCACGCATAACTCGCTCACGAATAAGCGAAGACGCTTCTGCTTTGGCACCGGACGACAATAAATCAATCGGCACTCTCGGCACTTCAATATGCAAATCAATTCTATCCAGTAGTGGTCCACTCATCTTTTTTTGGTATTTAGCCAGTTGGGCAGGCAGACAAATACACTGTTTTTCTGGGTCAGAGGCAAATCCACATGGACAAGGATTTTTACTGGCCACCAACATAAACCGAGCTGGAAAAGTAATCGACCGCTCTGCTCGAGACACCGTCACAATACCATCTTCAAGTGGTTGGCGCAGACTTTCTATCACCATACGCGCAAACTCTGGAAATTCATCCATAAACAACACCCCTCGGTGAGCCAGCGATATTTCTCCAGGTCGTGGCGATCGACCACCACCCACCACGGCGACAGCCGATGCGGTATGATGTGGTGCGCGAAACGGTCGCTCGTACGTTGCCACCTCCGGAGTGAGACCAGCCACCGAATGTACTGTTACCACTTCTAATAATTCTCGGTCGCTGAGTGGTGGCAAAATCGACGGCAATGTTCGAGCTAAGAGTGTTTTACCCGACCCTGGTGGACCAGAAAGTAAACAATTATGCCCACCACTCGCCGACACTTCAAGCGCTCGTTTAGCAAACGCTTGGCCCTGAATATGTGCCATATCATACCCCGTCGCTGGAGCTCGAATGTGTCGCTCCAAGGTCGAAGTATAGGGCTGTATCGCCTCTTTCCCCGCCATATGATCAACCAGCTGACGCAAATGACGCACCGGAAAAATCGTCAGCCCGAGAACAAGACCAGCCTCTGGGGCATCACCTTCCGGAACAAACAATTCTGTAAATCCATGTTCTTTGGCATAGAGCGCCGACAATAGCACACCTGGCACGCGCCGTACTGCCCCATCAAGCCCTAGCTCACCAACAAACAACGCCTTGTGACACTTGAGCGTCATCGCATTAGCAAGAGCAATAATCGCGAGTGCAATTGGCACATCGTAGGCCGAGCCCTCTTTGTGCGTATCGGCTGGCGCCAGATTCACCAAAATACGAAAATTAAATGGATAGGTAAACCCAGCATTTTTTATCGCTGAATAGACTCTATCTTTGGCTTCTTTAATCGATGTGTCCGCCAAGCCGACAATCGCAAAAGCCGTCTGCCCTTTATGCAGATCCACTTCGATCGTCACAGGGACACAGGTCACCCCTACAATACCGGTCGATTGTAGTTTACAAAACATACCCTCCTAAGTTACACGGCGCGAAGACTTAGGTGCGCCGCAAAGAAATAAACAGGACGAGAAAGCCCAAGACGATGAGCCCGTCCGCTATGTTTATTACACTAGTGAAGATAAAGAAAAAATCAACTGTGTGTTGGTAGGCTAATCTATCAACAAAATTTGAGGCCGCTCCGAAGAAAATAGTCGTGAGCCCCACTGTTTGAAGCCATTCTTCTGAAGATTGAACAGCTGTACGAGTTAATGACCACAGTCGAATAACGATGGCCACCAAAACAATACTGGTAAACATCACCACTAACACTTGTGGAATAGGAATACCAAACGCTACCCCCGGATTGAGGAATGGGTGCCACCCAATCCACCAGGCTAAAGGGACAGTATCCGTCCAAACATGGAGCGACTGCCACTTGAGCCATTGATCAAGACAAACAAAAAACCCGCTGCCGACAAGAAGACTGGCAAAACGGGTTTTAAAAGACATAATAACTCTCTTCAAAAGCTTTAAACCTCTTGAACGATTGTTTTTTTGCATTGCACGCAAGCACTCGAGGTTGGGCGGATAAGAAGACGCTTTTCTTCGATTGGCTTTTTGCAATAGCGACAAACACCGTAATCACCCTTTTCCAAACGCTTCAAAGCAGCCACTGCGTCGCGGTGTGATCTGGTCAAACCCTGTTCAATAGATAAATTCGTTTCGTAATCAGCCACTTCTCGAGCGTTATCCTCTTCGGAATCGCCATATTCAGGAAACGTGTTTTCATTTCCGTCTTTGCCGTTAAAGTTGGCTAATTCTTTCTCGAATTTAGCCTTTTCTTGGAGCAAAATTTCCTTAGCCTTGGCCAGAAAATCAGCAGAAAATGGGCTGGTTACTTTGGCAGATTTTGGCATAAATAAGAGAAAAAGTCACTTGGTATGCAGGTATAATACCGAAGGGGTTTATAAAAGTCAAATCACCTTTTTAAACAAATAAAAAAGGCGAGTAAACCCGATTATCAATTGATTTAAGGTCCTCGCCTTGAAGACTATCAAGCGAGACCGACTTCACCCGAGGGTGAAAATAATCAAACGCTTAGATAGAAAACGTTCCAACCACGCGGGGGAATTAACCTCGGTGACTTCTGTCGCTAATGCTCAAGAAGTCGAAAGTTGAGGATTCCGGCCTTGCAGATGGATTGCTGTTGCTTTTATATGTATGAGGGCAACAGTAATACTTCTTCAGGCTTTTATTGCTGTAGTGTGGAAACGTGTGCGTTGTGTAAAGAACAACAAATATAGTATACCATGAACACTAAATGTTGTCAAGGGTCGATCAAAAAAGAAGTTATTTGGCTAAGATTAAATAAAAAACGAATCAAAATAATAAAAAATAACAAAAAAATTTGTATACACTAGTTTGTACAAATACTTTTTCGCTGAGTAGAGCGAAAAAATAATTCTTTTTTGGCTAACTTCCACCGTCTATACACCAAGTTATCCACAGTTTGTGTAGAGTATTGTATACAAAAAAATAAAATTGTCCGTAAAAACAAAAACAACCCATCTGGTGAGTTGCTTTTGTAGTTCCCGGAGAGTGCCGGGCCACTTTTTCCTTCCAAAATTGCTAGAGGGCCGACGGACCACCTCGTCGAGGTGGAAAGATTTCCTTGTCGATCGGCAAATTGGGGCAAAAGAGTTCTAAATTGGTCTCGGGAGGGTATGAAACCTCCACGAAACCATTTTCCTTGATGACCATCTTCCCTTCCAAATACAGGCGCCCGACTGGCTTCAGGTTCTTGTTAAGCCAACCGTCGCACAGGACATATTTCTTGAAAGCCGCCTCCCGAGCAGTGCGCTCGATGATCAGCATATTCCCAGCAACAATGGCGATTAACCAACCCATCAAACCGATCACGAGCAAAAGCTTCTCTTTTGAAAACAGCATGGTGCCGCCTCGTTGGCCTGCATGCGAGCAGGCATAGGGTTTAATAGCCGATCTTACTCTCCCACCCTAGCTAAAAAATGCTTTTTTGTCAACGGACGCTCGTTAGTTTGTATACGCTATTGTATACAAAAAACTTTATAAAAAATTGAGGTGTCACTAGCTATACTAGCGACCGGGGAAGAAATATATACCTATGTATTACTTTTTATTCGTTATCAGCCTCGCCTCAACACTCTTTCTTGGGGAAATAGCTCACTCCGCCGTTCTTATTGATGAATTCCAAATAGCTGGTGAAACCGCCACCACCGACGAATACTTGGCTGTTTTCAACACTGGCGACGAAGCGGTGGTACTCGACGGCTGGCAGATTAAAAAACGCACTGCCGGCGGCACCGAATCAACGCTGGTCACCTTCCCCACCCTCATTCTCGACCCGCAGAGCTATCTCTACATCGCACACGAGCAGTTTTCTGGCTCGCTATCGCCAAGCCTGCGCTACACCACCACCCAAAGCTTGGCGAGCAACAACAGCGCCCTTCTCTATACGGTGAACGGCGAGCTGGTCGATGAAATTGGTTGGGGCACAGTCTCAACCACCATTCCGTCGCCTATCCCCAACCCGTCAGCTGGGCAGACACTTCACAGAAACAACCACCAAGACACCGGCAACACCTTAGCGGATTTTATACCTAAAGATAGTGCTGGAGGAGCGGCGGTGCCGCCAGAAGAAAATGTTTTCAACGCGACACTTCCCAAAGAAGTAATTGCCTACAGCCCACCCTTGGCCAGCGCTCCCCCACCAAAGGCGCTAGTAAGCACCCCGCCTGCCAAAAAAATTCCCGAACCACTCAAACTACCGCAATTATTTTTTGAAATCACTACTCCAGAAGTGCTCGAACATGGTACGTCAGGAATTTTTAGTATTAACACCGTTGCCGATCCGCGCGGTGGCACAATTTTTCCTATCTGGAAATTTAGCGACGGCGTTATTCTCGAAGGACATCGTGTGGAACGCAGTTTTTTTGCCTCCACCACGTATTTTGGAGAGGTCTCGGCCACCAGCACCGCCGGAACACCCGGCTTTAGAACGTTCACTGTCCATATCTACTACCCCACCGACCAACGAGTGGTTTTTAATGAGGTTGCCTACAACACTAGCACCGATTTTATTGAGCTCTATAATCAAAAAACCACGACGACAGATATAAGTGGTTGGAGCATCGTTGCCGACAAAGAACGCTATACTATTCCAGCAAGCACCGCTCTACCTGCCCAAGGCTACCGTGTATTCTACGAAGCGATTACCGATCTAAAAACAACGGCTGGCGAAACACTCCAACTAGCAAATGCTTCTGGCACACCAATGGATGCTGTCGTGTTGCCTGATGCTAAAAAAGGCAGTTATGCTCGAACTACTTTGGGATGGCATCTCAATGACGAAGCAACGCCAGGCGTACCTACCAACGATTATCAGCAAGTGCTTGGCACCAAAATCACCTCGACCCCACCAAAAAAGATTAAAAAAGACGCGACAGTACCCCTACTACACACCACTGCAAACAATCTCTACGAAGCTCGAAATTCACCAGTCGGATCAACCGTCACTGTTGAGGGGGTGGTGACTGTTCCGCCAGGACTGTTTGCTAAAACGTATGGTTACTTGAGCGACGACACTGGTGGTATTCAAGTATGGTTTAATCGGGCAAATGTACCAAGCCTAACTACCGGCGACACCGTTCGTATCACTGGTCGCCTCCGTCAACAAAAAAATATCGTACAACTTGTTATTACCACACACACTGTCCTGCCAAAAATCAACAAACTTGAACCAGAAGAATTAGCTCTGACTGAAATAACTGAAGAAGATGTTGGAAAATTGATTACCACCACCGGAGAAATAACCGAACTACGAAGCTCGGCTGGCTATCTGTACGCTGACGGTGAAGAAATTGCTTTCGGCGCCCATGCCAACATTGGCTCTTTAACCAACCATCTTCACGTTGGCGACAAAACACGTCTCACTGGCATCCTCGAGCACACCGCGCGCGGGCTAACACTCTGGCTACGCACCAGCGAAGACATACTTCTTGAAACAACAACGCCAACTCCTCTAAAAAATAATACCCCTTTCCCCTATTATCTCATTTTCACCGGTTTATTTGCTGGAACACTCGTTGTTGGGTTCTTTTTTCACAAACAAAAAAACACTCAATAAGTGTTTAGGGGGTGGGCGACGACTTGGGGATGGGAGAATCCAAGCCGCCGCCCGTTCCGTAAATTTTCTTGCCGAAGCGATGACTACCGCTTGGCGTCGATCGAGACGACGTTCGTCCCCGACGCACCCTCCTGATGCTGCGGGAAGTACTTGGCGCCCTTCGTGGTCTTGAACCGCGGATACAGGCCCTCCAGCTTCTCCGACGGCAACTTCCCGAACTTCTCGAGATCCACCATCAGCTTCACGCCGATGTTGTCGGCCTGGTGGTAGAAGATGCACCCATGCTTCTCAGCCTCACCCTGGGTGATGCCGAGCTTCGTCATGAGCCGACGGAAGGCGTCGTAGCGGGCGTGGACAACCTCGGTCGTCACGGTGACCGTGGTGACCTCGGCGATCTCGTTGCCCTTCTTGTCCTTCTTGATTTCCTTGCCGACGGCCTCGTGGGTGAAGAAGAACTCCACCTTGGGCTCGCCAGTCCCGAGCTTCATTCCGCTCAGGATGTCATAGCGCGAAGCCAGGGGCGAGACGTTCCGCTCGTAGGGCGGGCGCTTGACGACGTTCTCCTTGGGCAGAGGCTTCTTCTTCGGAACAGCGGTGGCAACAACTGCGATCTGTGGCAAGACGCACCTCGTGTGGGTACTGCAGGGTTTAGAAGC
>CAYUBH010000007.1:6098-24128 GCA_964442985.1 uncultured Gammaproteobacteria bacterium | reverse complement strand
GACGAAGGAATAATAATGACGAAATAGAAGAGAAGTCCGATAAAGTCCATAACCATTGACAAAAAGATAAAGGTACGCTATACTAAGCCCACTTGAAATAGTATAATCTAAGCCTCCCAAAAGGGCAATTACTAACCTTATATCTCTAGACTATGAGCATGTCCTGCGACTTGTGCGCTAAACGAGCTGCCCGAGCAAATCATGTGAGTCACTCCAACGTCAAAGTGCCACGCCGCCAGAAGCCAAACTTACAGCTTCTCCGCGTTGGTAACACGAGTATTCGCATCTGCTCTACCTGCCGTCGTACTCTCAACAAACAGTTGGTGAAATAACTTCACAAAACCAGCCAATCGGCTGGTTTTTTTGTCCTGTTGACAGCTCTACCGGTGGTGGCGCATACTACAAGATAGTTTGGTACCCCGGTGGCGCAAAACTATTCTATGTATATATCTTTGGTTCACCAATATTTGTAACACCCGTGGGTGTTACGTGAGGTTTACCGCCTTATCCTTCGGGATAGGTTTTATGACCACACGGGCGCCAAACAACCAAAGCCCAGCCGACAATCGGCTGGTTTTTTGTATAAAAAATCCCCCCAGAGACTGGAGGGATTGGAAATGCTTTGTGTTATTCAATGATGCCATCAAGATTAACATCGTAGAGAACCTCTTCTTGTACCAAACGATAGTTGAGAATTTCTTCT
Organism: uncultured Gammaproteobacteria bacterium; assembly: GCA_964442985.1. Classification (GTDB taxonomy): domain Bacteria; phylum Patescibacteriota; class Patescibacteriia; order Magasanikbacterales; family GWA2-37-8; genus 2-02-FULL-45-10. The sequence continues at coordinate 23,425 of CAYUBH010000007.1, read as the reverse complement.
TCCTTAAACCAAATACCAATTTCGCGAAGCGCTTCTTCTGGCTTGTCTGAACAGTGGATCAGATTACGCACCGCGCGACCATCAATATTCGACAAGTTGTAGGAATCCACAGTGAAATCACCGCGAAGCGTACCAACATCAGAAGAAAGAGGTTCGGTGGCACCAACAATTTTCTTCACGATACCAACTGCTTCATTACCTTCGAGCACCATCGCAATCACTGGACCACAGGACATGAAACTCACCAAAGCGCGGACGATGTCTTTACCGTATTCAATCGCTGGCTTATCTACTACCATTCCGGCTGCCTGGCGATTTTTAATCGTGTTGTTACCTTTCAATTCGTACCAAGCGTCGTCTTTGTTGTAATGTGTCCACAAACGCTTTTCATCGGCTACAAAAAATTTCATCGCAGCAATTTTCAAACCAGTTCGTTCAAAACGCTTGATAATCTCACCAACCAACGAACGTTGTACGCCGTCTGGTTTAATAATGACAAATGTTCGTTCTTTTTTCGGATGCTGCATAGTATATAAAAGTTACAAAGATGTAAAATAAGTCTAGCCGTATACTACTCGAAAGTAGCCAAAAAGTCAATGATTAGAGGATAACAGCTAGGCGGAGCGCCACCTGGTGGGTGGCTGGGGTAACAACTACCATACAACTGGCTAAAATAAGGCTTTTTCCTGCTATTCCCCGCTGACGCAGGTATTCCCGAGCAGTTTTGGCCATTTTATGCTTTTTTGAGGCCGTCACCGCGGTGTCGTTGGCCCATGGGCCAACCAAACGGGTTTTTACTTCCACACAATAATAATCACCCCCTTTCATAGCAATAATATCAATCTCTCCAACCGTCGTATAAAAATTACGTTCTACTATCTCAAAACCCTGGCGCAATAAAAAAGAGACAGCTTGGTTTTCACCCCACTGTCCCTTAGTCCTCCGAGTAGTCATAGTGCGCCGGCTTATGGTAAATATTTTTCCTTAGCCAGTCGCGCTTTGTTGAGCTGTCTAATTTCGGGCACGCGTCGTACATGATAGCGGACAATCGGCAGAAGCCAAACAACCAGAACAGCCAGCCAGATCAAAAACCAAATGCGCCAGCCCAGGAAAAAAACATGCTGTTGTCGAAAGAAGAACAAAACCAAACCAGTGAGACCCATTGTCACACCCCAGTTACCATAGCGACCATAAAGATTAGCAATAGCTTTCTCAGCCTGCTTTTGTTTCAAAAAAAGAAATACTCCACCGATAAGGGTAATACCAAACAAGATAATCAAATACGTCTTCTCAACACCGCGGGCCGCTAAATTTGGCTGAGTAAACCAATACGACCAATACAAGAGATTCGTGAGTTTCATACAACAATTTATGTTTTCTTAAAAATAAGGCAATAGTGATTTTCCTCCAAAGCTCCTTGTTCCACTAATACTAACCCAGCATGCGTGGCGGCGTCAATAACCATAGTCGAAGGCACCAGGTGCGCGCTGTCGGGACCAAGCGGACCAAGTTGCTTCAACCAATCAACGACAACCACCTTACCCCCACTCACCGTGAGGCGAGCCGCTTCTTGGAGCACTGCCACTTTATTGGTCACCAAATTAAGCACGTTGATAAGCAAGGTCACATTCACCGTCGCTGGTGGAATTGGCGTGCCACCCAAGCGTTCAATATCCGACCAAATCGTCTGAACATTCAAAAAATGTTCACTACGACTGCGACTCTGGAGTGTTTCTAAAATATTTTTAATAATATCTACCGCATAGACTATCCCCATCTCCCCCACTGCTTTAGAAGCTTGAAAAACAAAATGGCCGGTACGCCCACAACCCAAATCAGCCACACGCATACCAGGTGCAAGCTCTACTTTTTTAAAAATAACTTGTGCATCGATTAGGGCAGTACCAGTGGACATAACGCTTATGCTGAAGGGACGAGCAAGCGGCCAACAGTCGCTTGCAAAAACCCACCAAACAAATTAGTGATAATCATAAACCCGATCAAAATAGCACCAATACCAAGTAATTTGTAAAGCAAGCGACTCCCGCCATTGTAACCAAGCTTGGCTTCGGCCCAAGCGTTGGTACCGAAATTTTGAATAAGCCATTCTGTTTTCATAACAGCTGCCGCCCCCAATACCACAATAAAAAAACCAAGAAGATAACGCATAGAGAAAATAATAAGATATGCTAATGATAGCATATCTGCCGAGGGAGTACAAAAAAGCACCCTGAATTAGAGTGCTTTTTAGTTATGTGCTCAGGAGAAGATTCGAACTTCCATTCCCTTGCGGGAGCTACCACCTCAAGGTAGTGCGTCTACCAATTTCGCCACCTGAGCAGGTGTGACATCAAAATTTGCGATGTCGTCCAACGACCATTTCCACTTTACCGTGGGCTAAAGCAATCTTTAAACGAATTTCTTTAGTCACCCGACCATCAGCTTCAACCACGAATGGTTCTTTGCTGGTAATCTCCATTTCTTCAAAGGGGAATATGCTTGGATCCTCATATGTATACCCCCACCAACGCTTCTTTGTCAAGGGGCGAAGAAAGGCTTCAAGCTTGTTGTCCTGGGGGTGAACCACCCGCGTTTCGGCATCTTTTTTGTTCTTTTTCCAGAAAAACGGCTGTAAATTACAGACCACTACTTCCATCTTATCCTCGGCTGTCACGCGAAAACGCTCATCGTATACCACTTCCAGTTTGGCCGGTTTCACATGGAGCTGGGAGATAAAAAAACGATTATTGACCCAGCCAATATCTAATTTTTCAATCCGACGGCGCGATAAAACATCGCACGCTTCGAGCCCCACCGGAATCCCCAAAACCGAAGCAATAGTATTGTTTGGTCCGACCGGTAAAAATCCAAATGAGCATTCGGCTGTTGCCGCTCGGGATAGTACATGACCAAAGGTGCTGTCATTTCCCACCACCACAATTGTTTTGGCTCCCCGACGAATTTCGTCTTCTACAATCGGCTTAGCATCGGTAAAATTAGTCAAACGCAAAATCTTCCCAGCAATACCATAGTCAGTCAAACTGATTTCTATAGCCTTGATAAGGGAAGCGTATTTTTTGTCACGCAAAAAATTGTCATACAAATACACGTACATAGCAGGAAAAAACAGGAAACCAACAATTGTTAAGCGGACATTTCAACTTCTTCTGATTTTTTTGAAGACACCTTAGAAGATCGTTTTGTTTCAGTAGCTTCAAGCCCTGGCATCAGAACTTTACCAGCAACCAACGCCCCTGCTTCAATTACCAATGTTTTGACTTCAATATCTCCCATAACACGAGCGGTGGAGGTAAGTTCAAGCATTTCTTTAATTTTCATATTCCCGCGCACCTCGCCAGCAATCTGCGCCGAACCAGCCCGAACATTGGCGGTGATACGAGCCCCTGGCTCAACCGACAAATGACGACTGGTATGAACACTACCAGCTACTGTTCCTTTGACAATAATATTACCTTCCGAGGCAAAATCACCTTCAACATTCACCGACGGACCAACCACGGTTTCTACTTCGTCATGACCTTCTTCGGTCATTGGAGCATCAACATCCATACCTTCAAGCTCAAAAGATTGTTTGCTGGAGGCATTTTTTTGAAAAATCATAGAATTGACGAAGTTAAATGATGAAGAGAGAAAGATTGAAGAATACGGATAGTATACAGCTTTTTAAAAAAATTGACAAACAGACCCGTGACTACTTTTGGTATTCACTAGCCAGTATGGTCGAGTGGGACAGAAAAACCAAAGACACTCCCCTTGCCAAGACCAGGGCTAGTGGCCCAAATCTTGCCTTGGTGTGCTTCGATAAACTTACGACAGACATAAAGCCCGAGCCCGGTGCCGTTGACGTTGGTCCCTTTCACATTATTACCTCGATAAAACTTCTGGAAGAAGTTAGCGGCGTCAACTTTATCAAAGCCAAAACCGCGATCTTTCACCTCTACCACCAGTGATTTATCCTCGCGACGCACCGACACCATAATTGTCCCTTTGAGGCTGTATTTAATCGCGTTGTCCACAAAATTAAAGAGAACATGACGAATTTTTTCTTCATCAATCGTCACTGCTGGGCTGTTTTTTGGTAATATCGAATCAATTTTGAGCCCCTTCTGCTCCGCTCTATCTTTGAGCTCGTGTTCCACGCTCCGCACAATGTCCGCCATATTATGTTTCACGAAATCAAACTTAGTTCTCCCCTGCTCAATCCGGGTAATGTTCAAAAATTCGTCAACTAATTTCACGAGGCGCGAATTACTTTCATCCATATTACCAAGCACTTCCACCATTTTCTTGGTAACTTTACCATAGCCGCCATCACGAATCAGCTCAATATACCCATTTAAAATAGACAACGGGGTGCGGAGCTGGTGAGCAGCGATCGACAAGAAGTCGGTCTTTTGACGATCAAGTTCTTGTAAACGAAGGTTGGCTTGTTCGAGTGATTGCGCCAATTGAGTAATTTCTTCACGACGTTTTACTTCTTTACCAACCGATTTAATAAGCTGTAAACCAATAGCTGCAACCACCACCGCAAACACGACACGTAGAGCAATATCAAAAAGAGAACGAGCAAAGAAAATCTGCATCACCATGGTGAAGACAGTGGAGCCAACCAAGACTTCGGTGGCAATAACTTTCGTCCCGAGCAAGTGATGACGGCTAACAGCATAAAATAACATCACTGGGAAAATCAAACCAGTGAGATAGGAGAAAGGAAATCGTGTATCAATGTTATACGCAAACAAATAAGCCGACCCGCCGATAAAAATCACAATCGCAAAGGCGATGAACACATAAATTGTTTGGAGGCGAACAATGCGCTCGGTCGTCTTTCTATAAAACGACATGAGGTTGCTAAAAAAAAGACCAGTGCCAAGGAAAAAATACCCCAAGAAAAAATGATGTAAAATACGTGCCTGACTATGGACACCCCACCAAAAATAATTCACCCCATCAACAAAATAGGGTGACCTAGTCGCAACCGCAAAGGCGATCGCCAAGAGGTAGTTGCCCACCAACAGCGCTCGTTGCTGGCGCAAGCGATTGGTAAAAATCAGGCTAAAATGATGCATGAACGGTGGCATAAAGGCCACACCGGCGTAGACAATCTTATCCCAAAATACCGCAGCATTTGGCTCGTTGCGAAACGCAAACATCATGAACGTGCCGAGCATCCAACAGAACATACTCATGCAAAAACCAAATAATAATTGGTTCATGCGCGAGCGAACATCTTTTTGTAAAATAAATAAACCGAACAACAAGACGAAGAACGCGCAAGTGAACGGTAAAATAGTATAGAAATCGAGAAGCATACTAGGAATAGTATACCACAAAAAAGCCCGCTTAAAAACAGTTGACCCCGCGTATTGCACGCGGGGTCGATCTGCCGAATCGAGATTGCATCCTCCGTTGCGGAGGAAGAAACCTACTTACTGATGCGCATCGCTCTGAGCGACACGGCTCCGGCTCGGAGGCGGAGCAGAATTGCGAACAAACTCAGCAACATGCTCCCAGGAGTGAGTCCGGCCGAAGCTAACCGGAGTCTGCGGAGCAAAGCCGAGAGGCGGAAAAAACTTCTCACACCATTCGAGCTCTTCAATCGGGATATGTGAGCCAACCACATGCCCTTTAAAACCGTACATTGCTCGAGCGATTGTTTCGAGTGTGCACCCCCAAAGCGTGAGGTCTCCGCCCGCCCCAACATCTCGGAGCGGCACTTCACGGTGCAAACCAAAACGCTCCGGCAAAGCAATCTCAGGGATATGCCCACACCCGGAGGTGAGGACCAGTTTCCCCTGCCAATCATCTTCCTGCCGCGTTGCCGCGGGAGTGGTGATGTCGAGAACGAGCGTCCCCGGATTCACCATCGAAGGCTGAAACACATCGCCATTGGTAGCGAGAATCACCAGATTGACCCGGTGCTGAACACAGGCGGTGGCAGCATCTTGCGACACCACCACTTCACCGTTGTCCAATCGAACCTCGCTTCGGAGCACTTCCAATCGGTCGAGGTTCTTACGCTCGCCCGGCTTGTCAGCGCGCCCCACGAGCACAATCGCCTCTGGCCGAAGCCGAGGCAGTGTGCGCGACACAAGGTCACCAATCGCTCCATTGGCGCCAATGATGGCCACTCGGAACCCTGGCTTGAATTCCGCCAGGCGAATGGTCTCGAGAAGCAGATGAGCCGTTCCAGCATCACCGTGTGTCGTTGAAACAGAAAGCGCAAGTTCCGGGTGACGATCCAGGAAAATTTCTCCGTGGTCAGTCGCGTTCTTCATGAACGCCCCCCAACCGATCGTCAGAGGAACCTTACTGCGAAGCGCGTTCAAAACTGCCCGAAGAGCGAAAAACTCGGCCCACGTATAGGCCTTGTTCTCACCCTTAGTCTCGCGAAAAAACCGCGGACCAAACACCGGCACGATGTCAAAATCCACCCGAACAGGCTGAGCATGACTACGCGGCGGCGGCATGACAGGAAAACTGAACCAATCGACGAGGCCAGGCACCTCGCCCTTATCGAGATCCGGCCAGTCACGACCAGTGTCTTTCAAGCATTCGCCGATCAGCTGGGACGACAGATACCCAGGCAGTAGAGCATTACTTCCAAAAGCCACCCTTGGCAAATCAGCATGCTCAACGCGCATGGCGCACCTCGTTGCCCTGGTGGGCAAAATAAGAAAGAGCAGAATTGCCCCCTCGCCACAACTTCGTAGAACGAAGCTCTAGCCAAAGGACACCTTAATCACGAAACCGTCCCAAATTAATATCGAGCGCAGTATACAACGCCTGCAACAGATCACTCGATACTTCACCTTTTTTTGAAAGCATCTGTTCGCGCCCTAATCTAGTAATCTCATACAACGGACAAAGACCATCTTCACCAAGCCCAGTATCTTTAGCGCGAAGCACTACTTCATTTTTAAAAACCTTATTCTTGCTTGCGTACGGCTCAATCGGCACCACCAACACCGAACGCAACCGCTCGTTCAAAAGCGTATCCTGTAAAACCACCACTAAGGTATCTTTACCATTATTCTTTGCGACAAAAATATCTCCGCGTTTAATTGAACCACAATACATTGTGTCGAAATCAAACGACATACTAGGAACGACTTTTGCCAATACCATCGAGCTCGTCTTCAATCGTTTTAATTTCTGCTTCGCGACGGAAACGATTTAAGCACTCAACAACAAACTCACTTCGCTGGCCATGTGGAAACGTTTTACGAAAATAGGCAGCCACCGATTTTGGCAATTTAAGCGTCACCCGTTCCACTCCTTCAGTTGTAGACTTTTTAGGCATACTAAAACATATAGTACACCTTTTGAGGTGTACTATACAGGTGTACTTATGTGGATAAGCCAGTTACCAGCTCTACATTTCTTCCACTGGGCTGATCGAGAGAAGAGCCAATGTGTTGGTCAAACCCTGTTTAGCAGCCAATGCCAATGCCAAACGAGCTTGGGTGAGAGCAGTATTTTCTGCCCCAGCAATACTACAGGTATTATAGAAGTCATTAAACGCTTTGGCGGTGTCAAAAGCATAGCGAGCAATCACCGATGGATTATACTGCTCGAGTGCTTTTTGAGTAACTGAGCCAAAATTACCAAGCATAACCGCTAGTTCTTTTTCTTGCGGAGCGGTGAGTAGTGAAAAATCTGGCGCCCCCGAGAGCTCCCCTACTTTTTTCACAATGCTATTAATACGCGCAATCGCATAGAGAACATATGGACCACTAAAACCTTCCACCGATGTCGCTTCTTTGGTATCAAAAACAATATTTTTATTCGCTTCATGCTTTTGCATGTCAAACTTAAGCGCCGCCATAGTGAGTGCTTTAGCGGTGGCATGAATTTTCTTGTCAGGCCATTCCGGGTGATGCTCTCTAGTAGTCGCAAGCAAACTCTCGAGCACGGTGTCACGCAAATCTTCGTACAAAATAACATTACCAGTACGCGAAGACATTTTGCCTTCTGGTAACGTCACCAGGCCATAATTAATATGCGTCAATTTTTTCTTGAACCCCATAAGCTCTAAAATTTTGTAGAGCTGTCGGAAATAGAAGGTTTGTTCTTGACCAGTAATCACAATGCTTTCGTCAACAGCAAATTTTTTGAACTTTAACTCAGCCAACGGCAAGTCACTCGTGAGATACAAGCCAACACCGTTAGATTTGCGTACCAAAGCAACGTCGAGGCCATATTCAGACAAATCGACAATAATCGCCCCGCCATCGCCCACAGTGGCAATACCGCGCTTCAAGAGATCATCAACAATCCCCTGCCCATCGGCTTTAATATCTTTTTCAAAAAAGACAGCGTCATGTTTCACTCCCAATTCTTTGAAGAGTGCTTCAAATTTTTTAGTACTCCACTCGCGAGTGGTCATAAAAGTACGCCAGATGCCACGATCTTTCGCTTCCAATTGTTTTTGGATAACCGCCACCTCATCAGCTGCTTCGGGATGATCAACAAGATACTGACTCGCTTCGGCATAAATCATGCCCAACCATTTTTGTTTGTTTTCTGGTGGAGCTTCGTCGGCATGAAATTTAAATAACCCCCACAAACATTTGGCCACATGGGCACCAAAGTCGTTGAGATAATTGACCACCGTCACATGGTGACCATTAGATCGATACAGCCCCACCAAGGTGTTGCCGATACAGACATTGCGGAAATGCCCAATGTGGAATTCTTTATGGGTATTATTAGAAGGATACTCGATCAACACTTTCTGCACTTTCTTTTTTTCCAGCTTCACCACGCCATACTTTTCTTTGTCTTCCAAAAGAGCCGAAACAACGTCGGCAATCATCGCTTCTGAACGAACAAAAAAATTGACGTAGGGGCCAAATGCCACCACTCGTTCAATTCCAAGTTTTGGATTGAGCACCACCGCTCCAGCGAGCTCTTTGGCCACTTCCACCGGGTTTTTGCCCGCTGCTTTAGCCATCGCAAAGCACGGAAAGGCGAAATCGCCCATTTCCGGCTTTGGTGGGGTGGAAAAGGTGATTTCCCCAGTCACCCCCGCTTTAACCAATAGTTTTTCAATAATAGATTGCCAGCTTTGCATATAGGTATAGTCAATGCTCGGAGTATAGCAAAGGGGGCGGGATTTGTCACGAATTGGTTGAGGTGGCTGAAACTGATGGCACCGGATCAAACGGATACGTTACATTAGAAAATGTAATATTTTCTGGCAGACCATTAATGGTGGTGGTAGAAGTCCCCACCCGAAGACCATATAACACATTGGTAATTTCTACATTTTGTAAGCGAACTTCTCCCCCGTTAACCAAAAGCCCAGTTGTCGGAAGCCCAGGAAAATTAGCGTGTCCAAGACGAGTATTTTCTATCGATAATTTTGACTGGGTAGAATAGATTGTGTTGCCAGGAGTACGATTATCAATAATCGAGCTATTCACTATCGAGACATCGCTTTGAACAGAGGCTACAATTGCCCCACCAAAATCTGACGAAAGTGGAAAAGTATAGTTAGCACCAGTTATACGCGCCCCCGAAATACGACCGACTCCTCCGACAAAATGAATTCCGTTCCACCATTTATCTAAACCAAAAGGTGCAAAAACAACTGGGTCAGACTCCACACCAACGACATCAAGCTCGCCTTTCACTTCGAGCAACGAGCTGTCTCGCATAAATATACGACTACCTGATTCAATACTCATTTTTCCAGTTGAAGAAATAACCGCGTTAGTTAAGAGTATTGGCCAATCTTTGACTACAGAAACTGTCGTAGTAATCAAAGCGCCAACACTATGCACCCCCGAAAAAGCCGAATTAACAAAGGTCAATCGAGACAATTTCGGCCAAACACCAGTAACTCTAACTGCTCCTTCTGAATGAGTAAATGAATCAAAAACTGATCCGTCAATCGTAAGAACACCTCCTATTGTTTCAACAGCTTTGTCCCCACGAATAAAATTAGTATTCACCACCTCGAGCGAGCTGTCCGAAGAAAAAATTGTTGTTGGACCATTATCATTGAATGTAGAATTATGAACCAACAGCTGAGCACCTTCAACTCGAACAGCTTGAGTGATAAAGGCACTAAAGACGTCGTTAGCCAAACGAAATGGTCGACCTGCAAAACGAACATTTACATATGACAGGTCACCCGACGAGCCAGCAAAAAAACGTATGCCACGCCAATCACCAGCTTGCGGAGTTGACGAAGTCCAAGAGCCGACTGAACGAAGAACAGTATCTCTGCCCGAAGTAAAAAATATCTGGTTTTCACTGTCGCCTTGAGCCCTTAAAGAACCATACACGTCTAATCGCGCATCGGTATAATAACTTTTTACAACCACACCAGGCGAAATAGTCACCAAACACCCTTGGGGAACTTGGTAATACTGTAATAAATATGGATTATACATCGGAGAAAGTATTCGATTACAATTTGCCTCTACACCATCTAATACTAGAGATCCGAAATTACTTTGGCGTGGCGACGCCTTAAGATACGCACCATTTTGCGCCCGCCCAATAACACGACTACCAAGACTACTTTGCCAATTAGCTGGATCGCTGCTACTTGCGCTAGCCGAAATACGCTCCATAGAAGCAAAAGAAGAAGTGTTCCCTGCCGGCCAACCTTGATTGAACGAAACACTGTCAACCAGTGTACTCGACGAGTTAAAAAGAGCGACAACGCCACCAGTGTCTCGAAAGGTAATGTCGCTATAAATAACATCGGCTGGTATATCGTTCACCGCTTGATCACGCATTTTTTCCAACAATAAAAATCCTTGCGGAGGAATAATTTTGTTGGGCGATTTACTCACAAACCACAAAGTAGCATCAACTCGCACCTGCCAACCAGTAATATCAATTGGCGCGTCGGTGGTATTTCTAAGTTCAAACCACTCATCAAATTGTGTCGTCGGACCTGTCCCCGCCCAAGCGATCTCATTAATAACTACTATTGGAGCAGGTGGCACGCTCACACCTACACTCGTCGAGGTGACGAAAGGTGCAGTGGTTGTCACCACAGAGGGCGTCGAGGTGGTAAATACTTCAGTAGAGGTCACCATCGTTGAAGTAGTGATTGGGATTGTATCAGGCAGTGTGGTTGATACTACAGGTGGCACAACGATTATCGTGGAAGTATTCGAAGGTGGTATCACAGCGTCAATATTTTCTAGAGCGACCGGCATAAAAACAGCTGGGACAGCTCCGCCACCGGAAGGAATAAATTGAGTGGTCGGAACAGTGTTCGGCAAATAGACTGGATAATCAATCACAATCGGCGACAACTCGCTCACTGGCGAAGTAATTTCAAACGCCGCCGGCTTATCAAAAATTACAGGTGTTTTAGGAACAACTTTTACCCCGAGAACCTGACTTGATGATACTACCGGCAACTGAACAACCGCCGGCGAATAAACTTCAGTTGAAATTGCAGGCGGTACAGCAGGAGGTGCTTCATCCCCAAAAATACTACGCACTTCATCAACAAATGCCAATGTGAGTGTTTTTAAATAGGTCACACCGGTCAAAAGAGAAAACACTTTTGATTGAGATTGAGCAACAATCGGTTTCACCTTGTCACCGCGCTCTATCGCCTCAGCTTCATCAAAAAATAATGCAATAACACCCGCCCCATAAACAATCGCTTGCTTAGACAAACGTTTAAAATAAGCTTCCAAAATAACTGTCTCTTGGGGTGTTGCCAATGAAAGTATTTTCTTAAAAACACCATCAGATTTAACGACTTCAACACGAGCTAGTGGAAAAACCACCCCACGTTCATCTCGCCCATAGGCAAATTCACCATCTACCGCTACCACCACCGGCAAAACATGGTGTGTGTTAATAATAGTATCTTTACTAAAAAAATGAGTAGCCGAATAGCGTGCTAACGAATCAAAACACCAACCGAGCGACGGAACACGAACGGGTCGCTCCCCCATTTTCCACAAAGATTCTGCCGTGACAGGCATGCGCGACCGAAAAAATTGACTCGCATATAATTCATACGGACTCCCAATATCGCCCGTCAATGAATAAAGCGGGTGAGCATGCGTATCATTGCGAGTATGATCTGGCACCGTCGCGTCTTCAAGAAGATGTAAAATATGCCCCAAAATACGCAAAGATTCTTTTCTATCTTGTTGAACAGTCATTGCATATAGTCCTCGCTGCCAACTTCTATCTCCTCCAAAATCACGATACTTCATTTGAGTCTCCGACGATTCAGCCCAACGCTTTGAGGTGAGCGGAGCCACATTAGACAACATTATACGAGACAAAAGCTGAGCAGTTGTGGAAGAAATGCGTCCAAAATGCTCACCGGTCCATCCTTGATTGGTAATTGGATCATAAAAATGATTTATCCAACGAGGCCACGCATCTTCATCAATACTCCCTTGTATTACCAACTCTTTCTCTTCTGTAGTCAAAGCACGGTGAGGATAGGTTTTGTTAAACAAATCCACCATCTCTTCGGTCAACGCCGGATGAGTTGTTTTATCATCATATGACAAAAGTAAAATCGGAATAAACACTCCTAACAAAACAAAAATTGGCAACAAAAAGAACACCTTTCCACTCCTTTGCGACATATATATATAGAAGAATTAGCTATCCATTATTTTCCAAATACTGTTGGGATAACGGATAAATCGAATATAATAGTACGCCCCCTCTGTAGTTGTGGCTCGCATAGTAAAGGTCGAATCAGACACTTCGCCATACGGACGCAAAGCTGAAAGAATAGTTACATACTGTGAAAGATTATTTTTTTCAGATAACCGCGCCAACTCTTGGCGCTCTTCTTCTTGTTTGGCAGCTACCATATAGCTACTAGCCAAAAAAAAGTCTCCACGTGAAACTGCTGTCACGTACAAACCCAATGTTTCTTCTGGGGTTTTCCCGCCTTGTACATCGGCCAGAGCCGATTCATACTGAGCGCGCTCATCTCGAAGAACAGACTCGCGCAACTCACGAAGAAGGCTGTTACCATCTTCACCTTGGAGTATATCTTGTCTCAGATAAAGAAAAGATAAAGTCCCCATAAACAAAAAAATCGCCACAAGTGCGATCGCCAAACTATTTTTGGAGCTCATAGAGCATGTATTATATAAAAACAATCCCAATAATGGGATTATTTCCCCCTCCTTGTATCTGAGTATATCACATTTTAACCTCACTGTGTGTTTCGAGGTGTGGATAACTGCATTATTTCTTTATCTTGAAGAATAGTTTCAAACAATTTGTCCTCGTCCTCTACCCCCGATTCATAGATTCGAGTAAAAACATCGCGAAACACTCCAGCATTGTGCTCGTTCCATTCCAAAAATACTTCGTTGATAGCATCTTCGGATAAACCATTCTTCAAAAAACCAAGCGCTTCCATTACACGCATCTGTACTCGAGTTTCTATACGAAGTAAACTTTTTTTGGTTCGCTCCACTGGCATCGCTGTTTCCGTATACATAGCAGAGATAAAATAAAGATAAAGTAGTTATAAATACTGTAGCACGCTCCTCGCCCCGTTGTCTATAAACACAAACAACCCACATGGTATGGGTTGTTTGTGGAGGTGGACAAGCTGTTTTTGAAGACAGCTTGTCACACACTCTTCGTACGCAGATCTGAGAGCACAGGAGCCTCCTAGCTCGGAAGTGGGCGGAGTGGACGCAAGGACAACAGCGGATGGTCGGCATCTTCTTTCGCGAACAGTGTCTTGATCGTTTCAAAAACTGCTTCACAGTAGAACGCCGACACATCGATTTCACTGTCATTTTCTGACTCGTCTTGCCCGACCTGGTCCAAAAGAACAAAATTGCGGACATCGTCCTCGGTACCACTTGCCGGCAAGAACGCCGACACCACCGCCTGGTACACAGTATCTCCCTCACTACTATTTCGCAAATAACCCTGCGAGATGAGCAGTTTGAGATACCGCAAACAGTACTCAACCGAGAAAGCAGCCGGAGTCGGCACTTCTCGGCCCTCCACATAGATGTAGCCGTGGGGGTGGTTAAAATCCTTACAACGACAGACAAAGAACCGGATTCGACGCACCATGGGCACACCTCCAATCCGCTCGCACGAAGAGCGAGCTATCCCTACACTAGCGCGGGGCGACGCTCGCTGTCAAATAAAAAAACAACCCAACGAATGGGTTGCTTTTTGTCAGGCAGGTTGTGGAAGTTGTTTCACTTCGCGCAACCTGCTGACGCAAAAAGTGAAACTGCACGACCCTTCTACCACAGGGCGTAGATCACGCCGAAGATCAGGAGCTCGGCTGCGCCCAGAATGACGATCGTCCTCCAGGCGTTTGGTGAGAAAGCTGTCTCCTCCGTCGACTGATCCATCTCGACCAGCTTCTTGTCCATGACGAAGGCCCGATTACATCGAGTGCGCGGAAACCGCGAGACCGTGGTCGACGTACGACCCCATCTCCTCGATGTTCAGCCGGAAGAGACCACCCTTCTTGCTCTCGGGGTACTCCTCGCCGACCTGGAACACCGCGACGATCGAGTTCTTGAAATGCTCGACGCGCTTGAGCACGCCGTTGAACGGCGACGCACCGACACGCTCCACGTGAAGCGCGTGATCCACCTTCTGCTCGAGTTCTGAAATACGACGCTTCATCTCCGACGACTCGCTCGTTTCGCTCATGGCGCCCTCCTAGGCGTTGTGAGTGGTGTACAGGCACCGTGCCCATACTAGGCGCTAACCTACCACAAAAAACATCACTTGTCAAGATTGTGAACAAAAATAATGGCTAGAATAAGCCAAAAAATATCTTGACAGCGCTACCAAAAACTACTACTATAGACACGTACTCTTAACCCCTTCTTTATGGGAGATACCTTAAAATACAATCCAAACACTCAGGAACAAGAAAACCCAATAAAAGATATTGGCGACGATGAACTCGGCGATATTCTTGAAGCAAATATTGCCAAAGCTAAGGTTGTGTCGGATACTGACGATAGCGACCCACTCGCCAACTTCAACACTGAAGACAAGCTCGCCATCGTTGAGCAAGCAATGAAAAATGTCGAAGCTGAATTGCAAGAACGCGAAGCGAACGAAGCAAAAAATGCTAACGTCCTCACCAAAATGCGGGCCAGCATTGAAAAAAATGTTGGTGCCGCCGAAATGATTCGACAAAAAGAAGCGATGCGTCGCATTATGATCGATAACGAAATCGAACGCTTAGCTGCCGAAAAATCTAACGCTGGTAAAAAAGAAACAATTGACATCAGTGACGACGAACTCGACGATGCTTTCAACAAACTGGGCTAAAACAAAAAGAACCTCTTGTCGAGGTTCTTTTTTATTATTGTTTTATTTTACTTTTACGAAGAAGCGTTTACCTTTCTGCACCACACTCCCCTTTTTGACCACCTGGTCGGTCGAAGTCACTTTTTCATCATCAATTTTGACGCCACCCTGATCAATTGCCCGATGTGCTTCGGATTTGGTAGCTACCAATTTTGCCTCAAATAACACAGTGACAATATCATATTTTGACGGCTTCAGCTCAGGAATGTCAGTTGGCTTTTCTTTATCTTGAATCACACTGGCAAAATGAGCTTTGCCAGCTTCAGCTGCCTTCTCACCTAAAAAAGTTTTGGTAATTTCATAGGCCAAACGAAGCTTGAAATCGCGAGGGTTCTCGCCTTTTTTCATCGCTGTCGCCATAGCTTTAATTTCCTCCATTGAAGTGCGAGTACAAAGCTCAAAACCAGCGGTAATCATTCCGTCAGTCCAGCGCATCACTTTGCCAAAGACATCTTCTGGGGCATCGGTGAAAGCAATCATATTACCTTCGGATTTACCCATTTTCTTGCCACTGTCGTCGGCCAATAATTTAACAGTCAAAACAAACTTTTCTTTATTCTTCAAATCTTTCATCAAATCACGACCAACCAACATGTTGAAGGTTTGATCGTTACCACCCACTTCCCCATCAACATCCATCATCACACTATCATACCCCTGCATCATTGGATACAAAAATTCATGCAAGTATACCGGCTTGTCTTCTTGCACACGGCGCTGGAACATGTCGCGCTCAAACATTTGTTGAACAGTAAAATGACTCGACAACTCAAGCACGTCAGCAAAAGTCATCTTGCCAAGCCATGCGCTATTGTATTTCACTTCAACTGGATTAGGGCCATCAAAAGCCAAAATAGACGAAGCTTGCTTCTGGTAATTTTTACAATTAACCAAGACTTCTTCGCGAGTTAATTTCTTGCGAGTCGATGTTTTATCTGTTGGGTCACCGATCATGCCGGTGAAATCACCGATCAACATGATAATCTTATGCCCCAAATCTTGAAATTGGCGAAGTTTAAGCATGCTAATACCATGCCCGATATGAAGTGTTGGAGCAGTCGGGTCGTAGCCGGTGTAGAGAGTCAACTGACGACCAGATTTCAATTCTTTTTCCAAGAATTCTTTTTTCGGGTAGATATTTTCTACACCGCGGGCAAGCAACTCTTGAATTTTTACTTCATCGGTAGAGACTTTCATACAGCTTATAATAGATGACTTAGTTGTTCTTGTAATTTTACTTGTTTATCTTTGGCTTCAGCGAGTTTTTTCTTTTCACCCTCAATCACCGCCGCTGGTGCTCGCGCCACAAAATCCTGATTAGCCAATTTCGCTTCAACTGACGGAATATATTTAGAAACTTCAGCCAATTCTTTGGTCAGACGTTCTTTTTCTTTTGCTACATCAACCACGCCACCCAAATCGAGATATACCTCACAGCCACCTTCGACAAAACCAACCGCTTGAGCTGGCTTAGAACCTTTAGCAACAATCTCCAGCTTTTCAAGGCGAGCCAATGCTTTGATAACCTCACTATTTTCTTCAATAAGTTTGGTTTTCTTACCAATAATCAGCGCATTTAATTTTTTAGCTGGTTCAATTTTATTATCGCTACGCAATGAGCGGATACTAGTTACAAGCTTCGCAATTGTTTCAAATTCACCAGCATCTTTGGATTTTTTAGCCGTTGGCCAAGCTTCCACCATCAGCATTGCGCCCTGACCATAGACTTCTTGCCAAATAGTCTCGGTCACAAACGGCATGTATGGATGCCAGAGTTTCAAAATGGTATTCAAAATATAATTAAGGATATCCGATTTACCACCTTCAACTTTAGCAATTTCCAAATACCAGTCAGCCAAATCGCTCCAGGTAAAATCACGGAGACGTTCGCCAGCGTACGAAAAATTATACGCTTCAAGATTGTTAGTCGTGTCGAGAATAATACTGTGAAGCTTAGACAAAATCCATTCATCGGCCAG
>CAYUBH010000007.1:0-5998 GCA_964442985.1 uncultured Gammaproteobacteria bacterium | reverse complement strand
GTTTTTAAATCTTGTGTCGCGTCAGGCCAACCAAGTGTGGAAAATGTCCACAAACCAGAAGAGAACCAGGTATCAAGCGTGTCTGCATCTTGTGTCCAACCATCACCCTTCGGCGCTTCCACTCCACAATACATCTCTTCGCCTTTATACCACACTGGAATCTGATGCCCAAACCAAATCTGGCGACTAATACACCAGTCACGCAGGTTATCAATCCAATGGAAATACGTTTTATTAAAACGATCTGGCACAATCGCAATGTCTCCCCCATTCACCGCTGCTTGCATCAATTCTTTGAGAGAAACTTTGGCCCCGGACTTCACCCTTTTAATCTCCGAGTGCTTCAAAACAAATTTTTTGTTCACATCCACAAACCATTGGGTCTTTGGCAACGGCTCAACGATATCACTAAAACGATCGGACGTACCGACGCTCTGCATAATATCTTCTTCTTTTTCGAGCAACCCTTCCGCTTGCAAATGTTCAACAAATTTCGCCCGAGCTTCTTTCACGGTGAGACCAGCATATTTTTTGCCAGCAGCCGTAGTCATTTTCCCATCTTCGCCAATCACTTGAATGAGGCCGATATCATTACCAAGCGCTTTTTGCTTAACATACATTTCAAAGTCGACAGCACTGTGCGCTGGCGTGACACCAAGCGCCCCAGTACCTTTGTCCATTTCTACTCCTTCGTCGGCAATAATCGTAATGATCAGAGGCTTCGCTGCGCCAACATCCACTGTAAACGACTTACCAATATACTTTTGGTAACGCGTATCATCTGGGTGCACTGCCACAGCCGTATCCCCCAGCTTAGTTTCTGGGCGAGTAGTGGCAATCGTGATTGGAAACTCTTTAGAATATTTGAAGTAATACAATTTCCCTGGGCGATCAACATAAACTAACTCATCGTCACTACAAGTGCTTTGTCCTTTGACCGACCAGTTGATAACTCGATACCCACGATAAATCAAGCCGTCATCATACATTTTTTTGAAGACCGTACGGACAGCGCGATTGCGCGGCTCATCGAGGGTGTAGGCTTCACGGCTCCAATCAAGCGATGAACCCATTTTTTTACTCTGCGTAACAATCGTATCGTGACTATCTTTGGCAAACTGACGAACATGCTCCAAAAATGCCTCACGACCGAGCTCTTCTTTTGGTTTAGTAAAACCTTTTTCTTTAATCAATTTACCTTCCACTTTTGATTCAGTGGCCACTGCTGCATGGTCGGTACCTGGCACCCAGAGCGTCTTGTCGCCTTTCATACGATGATAGCGCACCAAGACATCTTCAATCGCGAGCATCGCCGCATGCCCCATATGGAGCGTACCAGTGACGTTTGGCGGAGGGAGAACAATCGTAAATGGGTCAGCGTTCTTTTTGGTCACCCCTTTTTCCACACAGACATCTGGATTGAAGAAACCACTCTCTTCCCAGCGCTTATATGTTGCGTCTTCGTAATTTTTTGGCTCGTAAGCTTTCGGTAATTCTACAGTCATAAAGAAGAATTGTAAGTACTGGTTAAGTGTACAAAAAACCGCCCTAAAAAGCAAGTTTTTGGCTTAATTACCAGGCTTTTTCTATCCACAGGGTCGCCCCGGCTACCCAGGTTTGACACCTAGCCGTTTCTTTGCTAAACTAAGCTGTTATTTGAATACAAGGGGACATCGCGCAGGCGGTGTACCATTTTTTATGGCCTTACACGAAACAGCACAAATTGAACGCCTTATCGCCGAGAGTACCTACATCTTGGTGCTTTGCCATACCCCAAACACCGACGCTATCGTGTCCGCACTTGCTCTCCAACACTTTTTTGAGAAATACCACAAACAGGCTGATATCGTGGTCAACGACTATACCACCCAAAAACAACTGAGCTTCTTGCCTAATGCCAAAAAAATTAAACCAACCTTAGAACATCTCCAAAAGTTTATTATCAAAGTGGATGTTGCCAAAAGCCCGGTCGAAACCTTGAGCTACGACATCAAAGACAATACTTTGTCTATTTATATCACTCCAAAAGAAGGCCTTATCTCCAAAAACGATTTGCGCACAGCGACGACTTCTTTTAAATACGATCTTATCATCACTCTTGGCGTGCCTGATCTCGAATCGCTCGGTACCACCTTCTACAACAACACTGATCTCTTCTACAAAGCGCCGGTCATCAACATTGACTACCAGCCAAACAACGAACGCTACGGTCAGCTGCCAATTATCGATGTTGCAAGCACCTCTGTCTCTGAGGTCGTTTATAAACTTATCAAAAAAATCTCTCCAGAAAAAATGGACGCTACTCTTGCTACCGCTCTTCTCGCCGGTATGACTGTAGCTACCAAAAGCTTCCGCCACAATACGGTCACCCCGCATACCCTGCAGATTGCCAGCGAACTTATCAATTTCGGTGCTGAGCGTGAAACTATTATGCAGTACTTGTTCCGCAACCGCTCTATGTCCGCTCTCAAATTATGGGGACAAGCACTCACCCATCTTGAGCACGACAGCCAACACGGTATCGTCTCCACCACCATCACCCGCGGAGATTTCACTCGCACCGGCGCCACCGAAGATGATTTAAACGGCATTGTCGATGAGCTTATCAGCAACGCCCCTGAAGCAAAGATTATCGTTATCCTCTACGAAACCAGTGGCGAAAACAAAGTGAGCGGTCTCATTGCCACCGAAAAAAATCACGACGCCTTGGCTCTCGCCAAAGCCCACAACCCCACCGGCAACAAAAAACAGGCTCGCGTCTCGTTTAGCGGCAAAACCCTCAAAGAAACTGAGGAGATGGTACTTCAAAGTATTCGCACTGCTCTCAAATAAAAACCACCCATTCGGGTGGTTTTTATTTGATATTACATTAATACAGTATATTTCGATCAAAGAACCAAAGTATCAAAGAGTCTAAGGGTCAATGAGAAGCCTAAGATTCTCAATTTCAAAGTTACTCGCGAAGACGGAACAAGACATAATGATTGGGATTCCAAACAAGGTTGGGCCCAGCCCAGAAGCCGTCGAGACACACCCCGTCGCCATCGTGTCGGACGCTGAACACGTCCGGGTTGCCGCCGTTCTGGTCTGCGATTGGCTCCATGGCAACAAATTCATACTCACCCATTGGTTGGCTGGTGTATTGGAGTCGACGTTCCGGACCAACTTGAGCTGGGCAAAGCTCTAAACCAAGTTCTTGTGCTTTTGGATAGATATTTTTAAATTTTGTACCTTGGGGAAACCCGAGGTCCAGCACTCTAAGGCGAACGATACGTATCTGTTCAATCGGCTTGGCTTCACTCTTTTTTTTGGTAAATAGATTTTTAAAAGCATCAACAACACCATGCGACGACGAGGCCGACTCAGGCAAACCGAGTGAAGGCATATTTTTCAACATATGCTTACTATATTTAAAACCTCCCGTATCGAGTGCCTTTTGGTACTCATCATTGGTTTTACCAGATAGTTCGAAAGTGGTTTGTCGAATCTTCCCTTCCGGGAAGCTAGTATAGATGTGCTCGAGGTGTTTGAGCTGAGCGAAGATGTTCGGAAAGAGTGGACCTATGTAAGCTTTAGTATCGTTAGTGAGCTGGTCTTTGCCCCAGGCAATGTCTTGTGGTGCGCAGTCAAAAACAATAGAAGCATCGGCTTTCTGATCGCGTTTAGAAAGGAGTTTATCGATGGTAAACATAAAAACTGGTGCGGGCTGCTGTGCTTCTAGACCATACAAAAACTCCAACGCAGATTTAGAAGGATGGACAAAATCATATCCATACACCACTTCAATATCTCGCACCTGATCGCGTTTAGAAAGGAGTTCCTGGATACGAGGATCACGGTTGTAGCCAAACCCTTCAATATTCTGGTCAATCTCGTAGAGGAAGATAAGGTCATCTTTGGTGAGTGGTTTTTTGGCTTTGACCTTCTGTTCGAGTTGGGTGAGTCGCTGCATATCCCCCGCTTTCTTCTCGTACTGTGCTCCGTCAGGGAATTCGCGCATCTTCTTTTGCACCACCGGTGAGATGTAGCTATCGAGGTGTTGGTTGGGGGCAATACCGCGGACTTCGGCTATCTCGTCATCTTCCATGCGGATAGCGGCACGAGGAATGGTTGCTTGTTTATCTTCGTCGTGAGAGTAATAGACGTAAAAGTCACCACGGGAGAGTTGTGAGGCAGCGACAGATTCGCCGGCCGTACACCAACCAGTCCCGTGACCTTGGAGGGAATCCACCAAGGGGCGGGCGTCAGAGCCCTTGGGGTACTTTTTCCAGGTGCCGGTGGTGACAGTGAGCAGGTCATCTGACGCTGGGGTGACTTTTTCTATGGCAAAAGCATAGAGTTTGGCGAAGTTCTCACCTTGGAGATATGTTTCAAAAGCATCGTCATCTTTCGTGAGTGGGCGAGGTTTGGTTGGACGGGTGTTGGTTTGTTTTTGAAGTATAGCGTCAAGGACGTAGGCCAGAGCTTCACGGTTCAGATCCGGAAAGGGATTGGTGGTTTTGGCGGTGCGCTTTGGAAATACTTTTTCGTCTTTGTCGTAGGACGACAACGACACGATGCTTCGCATCGTGAAGTATTTGAGCCAGTCGGGGTAGGTGGCGTCGGGTGAAGCCAAATAGTCTACCCATTGGTCGAGTGAGGTTTGTTGTTCTTCGATGAGAGCCGTAATTTCTTCGACGAGTTGTTTTTGCTCGTTGGGGAAGTCTTTGGTAGCTTCGGTGGTGGTTGTGTGGCCAAGGGCAATGCGGGTAACCGCTTGTTCGACTTGTCGACGAGTGGTGGTGGGGATAGTAACGTCACCATGGCCTTGTTCGCGAGCAATGGTTTGCTGACGCTTAAGGTAAACGTCGGTAGCAACGTCTGGTGCGACGAGGTGTTTTTTGTGGAGAACCTGCTTAAGAGCTTCCAAGCCTCGCTCGCGCTCGGCTGGGTCGGGGCGGTTAATAATCTCCGTGAAACGGTCGAGGTGGGCTTGGATACGGACTTCGGGTTTTTGGGGGACAGCCTCCTTAGTACGCTTGGTGGTGCGGTGGACAGAAGAAGCGACCTCCGGGCTGGTGTGGAGGTCTTGGAACTTCTTTTTGAGGAAGGAGGGGTTTTTTTCCATACACTATTACTAAATAAGCGGCTGCCCCGTCATATCCGGCGGCTGCTCAATCCCAAGCAGTTTAAGAACTGTTGGCGCCACATCGCCCAAAATACCAACAGGTGGAACAAGACTCAAATCGCCGTCAATTGGATCGCCACCAGCTCCCGCCTGCCCCATAAAATCGTTGCCGATAATAATCATCGGCACTGGGTTGGTGGAATGCTCTTTATCTATCTCACCTGTTTGCAGGTTGATTACTTCTTCGGCGTTACCGTGGTCAGCCGTCATCACCACCACCCCATTATTAGCCAGGGTGTGTTTCACCACGTCGCCAAAATAGCTATCCACCGCCTCCATCGCTTTGATAGTCGCCTCAACATTACCAGTGTGCGCCACCATATCTGGGTTGGCGTAGTTAAGAATCACCAAATCATATTTTTTACTATCAATCGCTTCAATCGCTTTTTTGGTGACCCCCGCAGCTGACATTTCTGGCACTTCGGCATAATTAGGCACACCCGGAGACGGCACTAGGCCACGATCTTCATTTTGGAACGGCTCTTCTACTGTACCATTCAAAAAGAATGTCACATGGGCGTATTTTTCTGTCTCCGCCACATGAAATTGTTTGAGACCAGCTTTACTTACCACTTCGGCCAAACAATTATGAATAACAATCGGCTCATAGGCCACCACTACCGGCAAATCTTTTTCATATTCCATCATCGTGACGAAATACAAATCTTTAATTTGGTCGCGTTTAAATTTATCAAAACCAGGCAACACAAACGCTTTGGTGAGTTCGCGAGCGCGATCTGGGCGGAAGTTGTAAAAAATAACAGCATCCCCAGGCTTCACTTGACCAACTGGTTTGCCACCTTTGGCAATCACTGTTGGGACAAACTCTTC
>CAYUBH010000006.1:23435-25001 GCA_964442985.1 uncultured Gammaproteobacteria bacterium | reverse complement strand
TCAAAACCAGTATATTTTCGGAGTGCTTCTGGAATAACGACCGTTCCGTCAGCTTGTTGGTTGTTCTCAATTACCGCGAGCATCGGGCGATCGCTCGCGACGGTGCCGTTGAGGGTGTGAGCAAATTCACGCTTGCCGTCAGCCGTTTTATATTTGATGTTGCTACGACGAGCTTGATAATCAGTGGTGTTGGAGGTGGAAGTGAGTTCACGGAAACGACTTTGACCAGGGAACCACGCTTCACAATCATATTTCTTGGCTGCTGGGAATCCGAGATCACCCGAACAAACGTTCAATACTTGGTAGTGGAGGCCGAGTGCTTGGATAAACTCTTCCTCAAAGCTAAGGAGCTGTTCATGGAGCGCACCAGATTCTTCTGGGGTACAGAATACTACCATTTCCACTTTATAAAATTGGTGCACACGGATTAAACCTTTGGTATCTTTACCATAACTCCCCGCTTCACGACGGAAACATGGGGAAATAGCCACATACTTTTTTGGTAAATCCTTTGCTTCAAAAACTTCATCAGCATGCATGTAGATGAGCGGAACCTCAGAAGTGCCAATCAAGAACAAGTTATCTTCGCCTGGGTTGACCGTGTAAATTTCGTTTTTGTCAGCTGGGAAAAATCCTGTGCCAAACATCGCACTTTCTTTCACCAAAACCGGCGGTAAGATAAGCTCAAAACCCTTGGCGACCATGGTGTCTATTGCAAATTGCATAATAGCGCGCTCGAGGGTGGCTAATTTACCTTTGAGATAATAGAAGCGAGAACCGCCAACCTTGGCGCCTCGTTCCAAATCCATCAGTTTGGCAACACTTTCAACATCATAATGTTCTTTTGGAGAAAAGGTAAAGACTGGCTTTTTCCCAATCGTGCGAGCGACAACATTGCCGGAATCATCTTTGCCCACCGGAGTAGATTCATGATTGATATTTGGAATTTTAATCAAGAGCTCGTTTAAAGCGCTTTCTTTTTGTTTCATCTCTGCCTCCAACTCTTTGACCTTCTCACCCACTTCTTTCATCTTAGCAATTTGTTCCGGGGTTGGTTTACTTTTTGATCCAGCATTGCGTTCGGCACGAAGTACATCAATTTTTTGTTGTAGGGCAACTTTTTCTTTGTCGAGCGCTAACAGTGTTTTAAAATCCACCTTCACATTGCGAGTGAGGCTATTTTTTTCTACGAGCTCCTTATTATCCCGGATAAAAGCAATGTCTAACATAGGGTTATTTGCTGAAATGTTTAAGACGTGGCAAAACGTCGGTAATAAGCTGACTATTAAGTGGCAACAGGTCTTCCTGGAGGGCTTCTTCAGGCGTAAACCAGCCAAATCCAGAGTTCTCATTATCCCGAAGCTCTACCTTACCAGAAACCACCGAACAAATAAAGGTCATCAAAAATACCTGATAATTCCACTTACTTTCGTAATGAGTGAGGATCTGTGGCACTTGTTCTTCAATTTTAATGGTGAGTCCAGTTTCTTCTAGACATTCTCGTTTGATACAGTCTTCGACTGTTTCGCCTTTCTCTACTCCCCCACCCGGAAACTCCCATTTGTT
>CAYUBH010000006.1:0-23335 GCA_964442985.1 uncultured Gammaproteobacteria bacterium | reverse complement strand
GAATTCTTCAAATTTACCCGGGTTAGTGGTCGCAATGAGAAAGGTGTGAGGGGTAGTTTTAGGTCGCATACAGTTATGGTCGAAGCAGTGAGCTTTTATAGATATCTGGCTTAAAGGCTTGGAGGCGGACGATAGTAGTAGTTACTCCAAACGTTTCTTCTAATTCTTTGGTGAAAAATGTTTGGTCATAGCCAAGAGCGATGACATCAGGTTTTTCTTCGCGGACAACAGCGAGTTTGTCGCCGGAGCTACCTAGTCGCACCCGACTGGCCAAACCGGTTTCCTCTAAGTGTTTCTTCCGCTCCCCTTCTGAATAATGCGGTAGGCGTCCTTTGAGTTGTTCGACAGTTTTGTCGAGCGCCACCACAACCACCAGCTCATCACCGAGTGCTCTGGCTTCTTTTAGCATTGCCAAATGTCCTTCGTGAAGGATATCAAATGTCCCAAAAACCAGCACTTTTTTCATAACAGCTTTATTTTTGTTCAGGTCGAAGCGTTGGGAACAAGATAACTTCTTTTAGATTTTGAGCGTTGACCAGGAGTTTTACCAAGCGATCAATCCCCATGCCCATACCAGCTGTTGGCGGCATACCTTGTTTCAGCGCATCAATATAATCTTCGTCATAGGGCATACTCTCGTCGTCGCCAGCTTTGCCATTTTCTACTTGCTCTTTGAAGCGAGCCTCTTGATCGAGTGGGTCATTGAGTTCAGAAAAACCATTACACAACTCATTACCACCAACACAAAGAAGTTGGAGCCGTTCTACATAGGCTGGATTGTCAGTTTTGCGCTTAGCGAGTGGAGATAATTCCACTGGATGATCAATCATGAAGACCGGATTGACGATAAACGGACGAGCATATTGTTTGTAGATGTCGTCAATGAGTTTCCCACGGTTGGCTTTTTTATCAATACCCTCTACTTTTAATTTCTTAGCGACCTCAAACATCGACTTCTGATCAGGATAGTCTTCAATATCAATTTTGGCGTATTGCTTAATCAGCTCACGCATAGTGATGCGTGGATATGGGCCAGTGAAATCAACTTCTTTGTCGTCCACGGTGAATTTGAGGGGCAATCCGGCCGCTTTAATCAGGCGAGGTAGATATTCTTCCACCATATCCATGAGATTCGTATAGTCGGCGTAGGCTTGGTAGAACTCAATTTGAGTGAATTCTGGATTATGATTGTTATCGATGCCTTCATTACGGAAGCATTTAGCAATTTCGTAGACTTTTTCAAAACCACCAACAACCAAGCGCTTCAAATAAAGCTCTGGGGCGATACGGAGATAGAGTGGAATATCGAGCGCGTTGTGGTGAGTGACAAATGGTTTTGCTAAAGCACCACCGTAGAGCGTCTGGAGCACCGGTGTTTCCACTTCAAAGAAACCTTTTTCATCAAAGTAGTTACGAAGTTCACGCACGAGAAGACTGCGTACTTTGGCGGTGCGCATCGATTCTTCGTTGGCGAGGAGATCAAGATAGCGTTTGCGGTAGCGCACCTCGGTGTCAGTGAGGCCGTGCCATTTTTCTGGCAACGGAAGAAGCGCTTTGGAGATAAGGGTAAACTTTTTAGCTAAAACACTTGGTTCGCCTTTGTGTGTGGTGAAACGAGAACCTTCGATACTAAAAAAATCACCCAAATCACAATTTTTGTTGAAAAATTTGTAATCTTCTTTACTTAACTCTTTTTCTGAAAAAACAATTTGTAATTTTCCTGAAGCGTCTTGGAGGTTAGCAAAAGTCAACTTGCCCATATCGCGACGGGTCATCAAGCGACCAGCCACTACTACTTTGGTTTCCTCTGGAGCGTTTTTTGCCTCTTCGAGGGTGTGGGTGCGGGTACTTTTGGCGGGGTATGGTTCAATTCCCGCTGTACGGATAGCTTCGAGGTGTTCGAGACGAACTTCATCCTCTTTGAGGAGCTCGTTTTTGGTATTTTCGGCCATAAAAAATAGAGAATAGAATAGTCAAAGTATACAAGTTTAGGCCATAAAAGTCAAAAAACCCCGAGTTATCTCGGGGAGGTTGTGGTTATTTGATTTCTTTGATGATGTAGACGTTTTTGCCAGCCGGAGTGGTCACTTCTACCTTGTCGCCAACATGGTGGCCAAGGAAGGCTTCACCAAGTGGTGATTCGTTGGAAATAAGCCCCTGTGTTGGATTGATTTCTTGCGGGCCAACGATGGTGTAATTTTTGCTTTTACCATTGAGCTCTACCTGGATAGTGCTCCCCACAGCCACAACACCTGTGTCTTGTTTGACGATTATTTGAGAGTTGTTAATAATTTGCTCAACTTCTATTACCCGCCCCTGTGCCCAGGCCATATCTTCCCGAGCTTGGTGATATTCGGCATTTTCTGACAAATCACCTTGCTGTTTAGCTTCGTCAATGCGCTTAGCGATTTCTGGAATCGTGGTGTTTCGAAGTGTCTCTAGTTCTGTCTTGAGTTCGGCCAAACTTTCTTCTGAGAGGTAGTGGGTAGTAATGTCAGTCATAGAATGATATAGAATAAAAGGTACTAGGTAGTATAGGCGTGACAAAATAGTGTGTCAAGGCATTTTATTCTAAGTAGTTTGCTCCCCACCAAGCCAAGAAGTCTTTGGCGATAGGCATAGCTGCTACCGACCCTTCCCCACCCTCTTCCACGAGCACTGTCACGACGATTTTAGGGCTACGGTAGGGGGCAAACGAGGTAAACCAGGCATGGGTTGGCTTATTTCTGTTCCACTGAGCGGTCCCTGTTTTCCCAGCTGCTTGAAATGGCAGATAGCTTAGAAGCTGGCAACTTCCTCCCACAACACAATCACGCATGCCCTCGCGCACTACTCCAAGCGTTTCGCCCGAGACCCCCTCTAGTTTGGAAGTTGGAAATTCCAGAATAGTTGTTTTTTTAGTAACTGGATCAGTAATTTTTTGCCCGACATGGGGAGTGACAATAGTACCGTTGTTAGCTACGGTAGCGGTCCACAAAGCTACCTGGAGCGGGCTCACCAGCGTATCTCCTTGCCCAATCGCCACATTGTACGTATCCCCCACATACCAAGTTTCATTTTTAACTTCCTGCTTCCACTCTTTGCTTGGAATAAAGCCTTCACTTTCGCCAGGGATATCTATCCCAGTTCTCTGTGCTAGATGAAACCGTTTAAAATAATCGTTGATTTTATCAATACCAAGACCAGTAAAGGCATCACGACCGCCGCCGATGTAATAGAAAAAAGTGTTGACCGACCAAGCAAGTGCTCGTTTGACATCGGTGATACCGTGCCCACCAGCTCGCCAATCACGGAAAAATGTCCCACCAAGCATAAAGCCACCAACACTGTTGACGGTGGTGTAACGAGAAATAACTTTTTCTTGGAGAGCAGCCACAGCTACCACAATTTTGGCTGTCGAACCTGGCGGATAACTCCCACCAATAGCTCGGTTAAACAATGGTTTGTCAGTATCTTCTATATAGCTTTTATATGTCGCTGTATCGATACCTTGTGAAAATTTATTGTTCTCATAGGCGGGCCAGCTGACCAAAGCCAAGATTTCGCCATTGGTCGGGTTCATAGCAATGGCTGAAATCTTTCGTTTGTTAAGTTTCACCGCCATAGCTCGAACGAGATCTTCCAACTTCTTTTGAGCGGCAATATCAATAGATAAGATAATATCTTTACCAGGGACTGGTGGGTCTACGGCAAGCACACTCTGTTCACGCCCCAAGGAGTTGACTTCAATTTTTTTTCGACCAGCTACACCGCGTAGGGCAGTTTCGTAGGTTTTTTCCACCCCGACACGACCAATTTTATCAGCCAGGAGGTAGCCCGAGCTACGCAAATCATCCAGCTCAGTGTCGGTGAGCTTGTTTACATACCCAAGAATATGCGAGAGACTGAGTAGGCTTGGCGACGAAGATACTGATCCGCCGTAGTAACTTCGTTCACTAGTACTTTCTACCCGCACGCCTGGTAGCGTGGCGTTTTCAATATACAATGTTAAGGCTGTATCGTAATCGAGATTTTCTTTGAGTGTAATAGTCTGACTGTAGGTCCCATATTTTTTCACCAACCGTTCAATCTCAGATCGTTCCACTCCACTCATTTCCACTAATCTATCAATCACTCTATTTCGTTCACGCGTGTCGCGAGGCAAATCCTGGGGAGACAGAGACAGCGAAAAGCCAGGAACATTTTGCACGAGCACTGCTCTGTAGCGATCATACAAAATGCCACGTTCTGCTGGAATAGACTGAAGACGAATGCGGTTGCCTTCGGCCAAAGCACGATAATGATCACCTTGTACGACCTGCAGATAGACCGAGCGACCAAAAATGATAAGAATGCCCACCAGACACACTCCAAACAAAACAACTAGACGACGACTGGTAATACTCGAGCCCAAATAGCTCTGAGTATGACTAATCGTGAGACGACTATCCCCTTCTTCAAAATCTATCGCTTCTTCTACCCAGCTCTTCTTATATTTCCCCGCCAGGTCGTTGTCACGAATAGCGCCGGATTCAATTGTGAAGGGGTTTTTTTCGCTCATAGCTAATAGGTATAGCGCTCGGTAGCGCGACGAGACGAAGCTAGCTGCATGCAAATATAGCCAAGCATCATCACCCCGGCGGTAATTGCCGCATCTACAGCCACAGCTTCAAGCACCCCTGATGTCCCATGCCAGCTTGCTCGAGTAATAAGAGCACTACACCAGGTGAAAAAGACTACCAAAAGGCGAAAGAGGGCCACAAAAGCAAAGGTAACAGTACCCACCATATACCAGGATTGATTGGTAAGTACTTTTTCTAGCAAAAATCGTGTTGCGCCAATACTGGTCAAAAGTGCTAGTGTGGTTAGACCAAAAAATTCAGCATTAAATAACTCAATACAAAATCCGAGAGCGAGCGCAAACCAATAGACAGTGTCACCACCGGGTGTTTTAAGCATTTTCCACATCAAAAAAATAAGCAGAACATTAACGCGTCCAAACGGAAACGGGAAGAGATACAAAACCAGGCTGTGTAGTGTAAAGACGGTCAACAGCTGGGTAACGAGCGAAATGATAAAGAAAATGCGTTTCATACCGCCGTGCCGGTTATTTTCCTGAAACAATACTGACGATAGTGAGCTTGCTCAAGTCTACCCCCGGGGTAACAATCGCTTTTTGAAAAGGTTTGTAGGCTTCATTTTCAATACTGGCCACTGTGCCGAGCACGAGTCCACGAGGAATAAATTCTTCGAGACCTGAGGTGACAATACTGTCGCCGATCTGCACCACTTCATCACGAGGAATAAGGTTCATCTGAAGGCTAATACCAAAACCACCTTCCACGACACCGAGACTTCGGTCACGATTAAGCATCGTCGCCCCAACACGACTTTGGTTGTCGTTTACCAAACGAGCCACGCTGATATCTCGCTCTACTTGAATAATTTTTCCAACCATAATACCTTGCGAGGCGATGACCGGCTGACCAACTCGCACGCCAGCATCAAACCCTTTGTCAAGAATAATGGTGAGATCTAAACTGCCAATTTCTTTACCAATAACCTCTGCTGGGAGGAGTTGTAATTGCGTTTTTTTTTGAAAAGCCAACTGCTTACTCAGTTCTTTATTTTCATCCTCCAGTAGTTTAATTTTTGCGTTGATAGTGAGGTCGACCGAAGATTCAGCCACACACGTTTGGTAGGCGGCGATAAACTCTTCGCGATTTTTAAAAAATTGATAATTATCACCAGCAGTCACACTAAATCCGTGTAGGGTGCCAAGCGGTACTTGAAAAAACTCTCGAAGGCCAATTTCGAGAGGGCGGAGCCAGCCGACAAAATGAAGAATAGCAATGCCAGCGAAGATTGCCCCCACAATCAGACTAGTTCGGGTGCGACGAGTGGTGGCCATAGCAAAGTATTTTAATTGGAACCCTCTTTATGAGTCATTATCGGGTAGATGGCGACCTCTTGGAGCAAACTTAGATCGTCAAGCAATACGCCGTTACCACGCACCACTGAGGTGAGAGGGTCGTCGGCAACGCGCACGGGGATATCGATAGCGCGATGGATTAATTGGTCAAAGCCACGCAGGAGCGCTCCCCCGCCAGACAGTAAAATGCCTCGTTCGTGAATATCAGCGACTAATTCTGGTGGAGTAAGCCCTAAAATATCTTTAATGTTGTCAACAATGATACGCAATGATTTAATCATCGCTTCACGTACTTGGGAATCGTTAATCATGACTTCACGAGGTAGCCCGGTGACGATGTCGCGACCGCGCATCGGGTATTCCATCGGCTGATCAAGTTCCACCGCTGAGCCGATTTTAATTTTAATTTCTTCGGCCTGGCGTTCACCCAGGAGCAAATTAAAAACATCACGAGCGTATTGAATAATATTCCGGTTGAGTTCATCACCAGCAATCTTGATAGAGCGTCTGGTGGCAATACCTGAGAGGGAGATAACGGCAATTTCGCAGGTGCCCCCACCCATTTCTACAATAAAGTTGCCCACTGGCTCACGGACAGGCATGCGCGACCCAATCGCTGCTGCCATTGGTTCTTCCACAATAAACACTTCACGAGCCCCAGCGTTCATAACCGCATCACCAATCGCCCGGCGCTCTACTTCGGTGATATCTACTGGTGCACCAATAATAACTCGCGGACGAGACAAAAAGTTAAGACTACTATCTTCGTAGACTTTATCAATAAAATAACGAAGCATTTTTTCAGCTACCTCGAAATCGGAAATGATACCATTGGTCAGTGGTCGAGTGGTAATAATGTGTGGAGGGGTTTTGCCAAGCATGCTTTTGGCTTCGTGCCCCACAGCCAAAATTTGTTCAGTTTTAGTGTTGACCGCCACAACACTTGGCTCGTTAATGACAATCCCCCGATCTTTGACGTAGACGAGGGTGTTAGCGGTGCCAAGATCAATACCAATTTCTTTTCGAAACTTCCCAAAAAACCGTTTAAACATAATCAACATTATTGAATTTTCGCTTGGTGAAGACAATACCTTCAAGAGCCAGGAACAAAAGTACTAACAAAACAAAATTCCACCAGGCAAACAGGTCGCTAGCTAATAGGTAAAGTGTGATAACTGCGAGTAGCCCGATAAAAATACTCTGACGGAAAGTGTGGCGGGCATGACGCATCACCGCATCTTCGTTTTTAATCAGTTTTTGACGAATGACAAATCCTAGCACTGAAAATGTTCCGACGATGGCCAGGAAGAGACTGCTGTAAAAGAACAACATGCCAGTTGTTCCAGCGTCGGCTGGGGCGATATTAAGGATAACAAATGCCCAAGCGACCCAACAAAAGCAGGTGCCAAGCGACATGAGGAATAGGTAGCCTTTTAGTGACATAGTGGGTGTATTGTAGTAAAACCAACTGCTTTTGGCAAGCTATGATAAATAGCGGACTTTTTTAATCTCCGCGTTCGGAATTTTGGCTAAAATAGCGTTCAAAAGCTCAGTTTCGCGCATTTTAATCTCTCCGGCAGCAGTAGTTGACAAACAGGCAATGCACAGGGTCGTCAGGCGCATATAGACGGCGTTCGCTTGGCTCGCAATTTCGTCACCAAACATTATCGCTAGCTGACGATTGGCCTCTTCGATAATCATGGCAGCTGTCACCCCCCGGATAAGAGGTGACTGTGAACCTTTGTTATTTAAGATACTGGCCAGCGAGTTCATCATAGTGCTTAGGCTCTAAAATCACAAATATCCCGGAAATCACAATGATCACAAGCGAACTGGCTTGGGGTAGCAGTGAAATTCTTGGAGTGAATTTTATCAATTGTGGCAATGAGCTTTGCTTTGAGTTTTTCTAGCTCTTCGGAGGTGCCGATAAATGACGTTTCAATATTATCGTTGATGTAGTGGAAGGTTAATTTGCCCGTTGGACCAATGTGGGAGTATTCGGGGAGTTCAGTCGCCGCAATTTGATAGATCAGCAACTGATCTTTTTCATCTCCGGTTACTTTCTCTTTGGCCTTACCTGTTTTATAGTCAATAATTTCGAGTGAGCCGTCAGGAAGTTGGTCGATGCGGTCAATTCGACCGTGCAGTAAGTAATCCCCAAGGCGAATTTTAAACCAACTTTCGAGTCCTACTGGAATTGTCCAGTTATTTTCGTGGGAGCTGTAAAAGAGTTTTAAAATCGTTTTACCTTTATCGTAATATTCTTCGCGTTGAGCAGTGCTTTTATACCAATCCCCTATCCAGGCGTGTTCATACATACCTAAAAGTTCTTCTAAGGTTGGAACAATAACTCCCTCGCGCTTTTTAGTTTTGACTGGAGCGTCAAAGAGCGATGACTGCTTGGCGCTATTGAGCTCTTGGACACGGGTATAGAAGGCCTGGAGTGTGCCGTGCATGGTTTGCCCAAAACTAAAACTCGGGCTCCCTTTGGTAGGGATGTGGAGGATATGCCCCAGCTTATACTGATACGGGCAGGTTTCGTAGGCTTTGACCTGCGAAAACGAAAAGGCTTTGGGGAGCGTGTAGACAAATTCGCCTTTGGTTGGTTCGGTGGTTTTTCTTTCGGCAATCGTGGTGTTTTTGAGCAGTTTATCGCTGTCGCCGGCGTTATAGCCAATTTCTACCAAGAATCGACTCAATTTTTTAGCCCGCACCCCGCCATAGCTACTGGCGCTGGTGAAGTATAATTTATTTTTGGCACGAGTGACCGCCACATAAAACAACCGACGTTCTTCGCGATAGTGACTGTCGCCTTCGGGGAGCTGTTCGCGAATCAGAGCGGTTGGCATTTCAATTCCTTCGCCTTTGGTGCGTGACGGGAGACGCTCCTCTACGCAGTTTACGATAAAAACATATTTATATTCGAGCCCTTTCGAGGCGTGGACCGTCAAAATATTCACCGAATCCGGTGTATCTGATGGTTGATTGATGGAGCCTTTTTCACCCGATTCAATAATCATCATGAAGTGCTCTAAAAAAGTCGCTACGTGTGTCCCTGGGTTGATTGTTTCGAATTCTCCAAGATAGTCAAAGAATTGTTTGAGGTGGTAAATCTGTCGAATCACTTCGCGGTTTCCTTGGCCTTCTTCTACAGTCAAAAAGTTGAGATAGCCAATTTTTTCTAAAAATCCATAGAGGAGGGCCGACGGTTTTTCGGTGCGGGAGCGTTGCATGCCGTCAAGCAAGACGCTGATAAGTTTATTCGCGATAGCTACGCCATCGTCGGTAGCTCCGCTTTCGGCTACTTGTTTGAGGGCCAAGAAATAGGACAAGGATTTTTTCTTAGCAAAGCTGGTTATTTTTTGGAGATCATTTTCTTTAAGATGTAAAAATGGCAAACACAACAGACGGAAAATAGCTGGTGAGTCGGTATGGTTATCGAGTAGTTTTAAAAAGTTAATACAGTCAACAACAATCGGTTGACGGTATAAGCCTGACGACGCCAAAAATTCATACGGAATATTAACCATCTCTAACCGATTGATAAACGGGTCGGCATGACTGTTGGCGCGAACCAAAATAGCAAAATCGTCCCAAGTCGCTGTTTCATCAATTTTTTTGAGACGAATAATTTCTTCAAGTACGGCATCAACTTCTTCGTCGAGTGTAGACCGATGAATGTGTGCCACGGCTGGGCCGTCACTTTTGGCATTTGGCCCTTTGGCGACCAATTTTTTATTAATATTCAACTTTACCTCTAAACGATCGGGGTTATTGTGTTCAATTGAAGTGTAGGCGGTGTCAAGGATTTCTTGATTAGAGCGATAATTTTCATTAAGCACAATGTCCTTGGCCTTTGGAAAGTCATCTTTGAAGCGCATAATGTTGGAGACGCTTGCCCCGCGAAACGCATAAATACTTTGGTCATCATCCCCCACTACGGTGAGTTGGCTACCGTTAGCTGAGAGCATGCGTACGAGCTCGTACTGCGCCCAGTTTACATCTTGAAATTCATCTACCAAAATATATTTGTATTGCTTTTGGTATTTTTCAAGAACGCGTGGTCGTTCGGTAAATAGTTTGTGGGTATAATAAATCAGGTCGCCAAAATCCATCATGGCGTTATCGAGAAGTAATTGATTATAGGTGTGATAAGCGTTGGCTATTTCACGAAGGCGACTTTTTTCTTCTGGACCAAGCGCTCCGCTTTGGTCCGCATTTTCTTCGGCGTATTTTAGATACTCTTCTGGAGTGATGAGCTCATCTTTACATTTAGAGAAGTGCTTAAGAAGTTCGTGAATGTGGCGCATCGGATTACCCATCGGTTTGTAATAATCCAAATTGAATTTGTGGAAGTGTTTTCGAACCAGTAGCCACGCAGCGGTTTGCGAAACCAATTTAAATTGGTTGCTGAGCCCAATATCTATACCGTGATGCTCCATGATTTTTTGGCAAAAAGCATGGAAAGTGGAAATTTGCATGTCGATATACCCAGTGTCCACCAGTTCATCAATACGCTCCACCATTTCTTCGGCGGCCTTGTCAGTAAAGGTCAGAGCCAGAATTTCTTCTGGTTTGGCCAGTCCTGAGTCGATTAATTGAGCAATTTTAGTGGTAATAACGGTCGTTTTGCCCGTCCCTGCCCCAGCCACAATCAAAAGCGGACCGTCAACGTAGTCAACGGCTTGTTTCTGGGCTTTGTTGAGCTTTCTTTCGGACATATAACTAAACTAAAAACACCCTCTATAGGTGTTTGATAGTATACCGATATTTATTGTCTTTGACCAGTCTTCGCCCGCCTACCCTACCCCATATTCAAGGGGCACGGTAGGACGGGGGCGAAGAGCTGCCACCGATCCATATTCTGCTGTGGCATCATAGTTGTTTTTACCCTTCTTGTTTGATAAGCACTGTGCGAACTCGCTCAGGAATGACTTTGCCGTTGAGCGGCATTTCTTTGGTAACGACCACGACAGCGTTTAATGAAATCTCTACACGTTCGGCGGTCACAAACAGATCTTCCATTGCTTCTGCCGAAATCTTGAGCTTTTCCGCCATTGGCTGACAGAGCCGTTTCAAATCTGGAGTGACACCCCAATAGATAACTTCTTCCGCCTCCTCCTCAATAATGGTGACAAGGTGAAGTGCTTTACTTTCGCCAGGATTACGCCCGTATAGAAAGATTTTGACCCGCATCGCCTACCCTCCTAGGTAAATGAAGCCAAAGAAAAACATCAAGCCATGTTTTTGTTTGGCCCCATTTATTATTCAGCGCGATTGCGGAGCTGACCACAAGCAGCGGCGATATCTTGCCCTTGAGAGTAACGGATGGTGGTAGTAAATCCCGCTTTCATTAACTCTTCGTGCCAATGACCAATGAGCTCTGGTGGCGTGCGATCAAATAAGCGAAAACCGTCAACCACGATGTTGTCGGTCGGTTGAGCGTTGTCGGTGGTGCGATTATACGGAATAAGGTTGATGCGGAAGTATGGAATTTTTTTACACAAAGCAATCAGGGCTTGCAAATGTTTTTCATCGTCGTTGACTCCGCTCAACATAATATATTCAAAGCCGATGAAATGCGTACGACTTGGGTAGCGCTTGTGATATTCTTCAGCCCAGGTGACGAGCCATTCCAAAAAACCCTTCTTATGGGAAGGCATGATGTATTTACGAGACTCTTCAATCGCACTGTGGAGCGATAAAGCCCAGCGTACCGGCGGGAACGAATCGTCTTTGAGGAGCTGCTCCATGGCAAATGGTACACCAGCAGTGGAGACCGTGATTTTTGTTTCACCCAAATCAGTGTTCGCCAAAATAATCTGTAAAGCTCGTTTTACATTGTCATAGTTGAGGAGCGGTTCGCCCTGACCCATCATCACGATATTAGCCACACGTGCACCTTCTTTGGCGAGCAAACGTTGCGCAAAGCGGTACTGGTCAATAATTTCTTCAGCCGATAAGTGACGCTTGAAACCGGCTTTACCAGTAGCACAAAACATACACTTCATCGGACAGCCAGCTTGGGAGGAGACGCAGATAGTATAACGGTCCGAAGCGCCTTCCGGAGCGTCTTCTTTGAGATTTTTGCGCCCCATGACGACGGTTTCAATTAAATTACCATCAGCTAGTTTGAAGAGGAATTTACGAGTATTATCCATTTTACTAGTAAGCGCAGTGTGTGTCTCAAGACTGAGCCATGGAAAGTTTTTCAATTTCTCACGTAGATCTTTTGGAAGAGTGGTAATTTCCTCATAACTATTGATATTTACATCAAACCATGCCCGTTCAATTTGTTTACGGCGATAGCTCGGCTCAAGGTCAAGAATTGTTTTAAGCTGTTGTGATTGTGAAGCCATAGTTAGGGAGTCCGCGTATACTACGCTAGAGACAGTGTTTAGGCAAGGTTTAAGCCTCGCCATCTAATTCGTCTTGCTCGAGCGCGTCGGTGGTGGTGTCAGCTGGCTGGTCGGTCATAAACCCGCCTGCTTGGAGCTTCCAGAGCGTACTATAGAGACTGCCTGGCTTCGTGAGAAGCTCTTGGTGCGTGCCAGCTTCGCGAATACTACCACCATCAATTACCACAATGCGGTCCATTTTCATAATCGTTGATAAGCGGTGAGCAATAACAATAACCGTCTTGTCGCGCATCAAGGTATTGAGGGCGTCTTGGATCAGCGCTTCGGATTCCGAATCCAAACTAGAAGTGGCTTCGTCGAGTACAAGAATTGGAGCGTTACGCAAAATAGCGCGAGCAATTGCAACACGCTGACGTTCACCGCCGGATAATTTTACCCCGCGTTCACCAACAAAGGTCTGATACTTTTCTGGAAACTCATTAATAAACTCATCACAGTGCGCGAGCTTGGCTGCTTCAATAACCTCAGCGTCAGTGGCGTTTGGTTTGCCATAGCGAATATTTTCCATGAGACTGCGGTGGAAAAGAATTGGATCTTGTGGAACCAAACTTACCGCTTGCCATAAACTTTCTTGAGTGACATGTGCAATATTTTGACCGTCAATCATAATCTTACCGCCGGTCAAATCATAGTTGCGCAGGATAAGCTTCACGATGGTTGACTTACCAGCGCCTGATGGCCCAACAAAGGCCACCTTTTCATGGGGAGCGATAGCTAGATTAAGGTTGGAGATAATTTTACGAGTGTTATGGTAATAGAAATCTACCTCTTTGAAGGTGATACTTCCCTTTTTGACTTGGAGCGCTTCCGCCGAGCGAACATCTTTGATTTCATGCGGGAGTGTCAAAACATTAGTCATTTCTTCAGCGTCAGCGAGATCGATATACACATTGCGAATA
This sequence comes from uncultured Gammaproteobacteria bacterium, assembly GCA_964442985.1. Lineage (GTDB taxonomy): Bacteria > Patescibacteriota > Patescibacteriia > Magasanikbacterales > GWA2-37-8 > 2-02-FULL-45-10. The sequence goes on along the minus strand of CAYUBH010000006.1, from coordinate 10,106 downwards.
ATTTTACCAAAGCTCCAGATATCGTTAAGAATGATAATAATATACGACTGAATCAAGACAAAATCACCAATCGTAATCGTGCCGGCTTCAAATAAGTTAATAGCAAAATAGAAAATACCGAGCTCCAACCCAATAGTGAGGAGGCCTTGCACCCCGTCAAAAATACTATCAATATGCCAAGTGAAACGGCGCAAGCGACGCACCACGTCGGTAGCCGACTTATACGACGCTACTTCACGAGCGTAGCCATTAAAAAGTTTTACATTGCCGTGGTTGGTCACTGTGTCGGCCAAAAGAGCAGTGGCCTTGCTTTCAGCTTCAGAGCGCTCCAAATCATATTTTAATTTATACGAAACAAAGGCCCAGTTGACCAGCAAGAAAACTACCGCCCAGGCGCCGATAAGACAAGCGAGCATCCAATGACGACTAACTAAAACAAACAAGACCGCTGTAATATTCACCACTAACGGTAAGATGTTCCAATTAATTTTATCGAGTAAACTTTCGTAGGCGCGAACAAACCAGTTGAAACGTTTGACGAGGGAGCCGACAAAGTTGCTGTTGAAATAAGCAAAGGAATGCTGGTGGACGTAGGTAAAACAGGTGTTAGAAAGATCGGCTAACACCTTTGTTTGAAATAGTGTGTTAGCAAACAATGACACACGCCAAAAAAACCAACGAACCAGCTCGGCTACAGCGATACTCGCGAGTGTGCCCAAAAGCACTTGTTTGGCAGCCGACATATCTCCTGTGCTGTTGGCTAGAGTATCAAAAAAAGTTTTAAAATAAAGCGGAATAAAAGCGCCGGTGATTGAAGCGCCAACAATCGCTAAAATAAGCATCAAAAAGAGCGCCAAGTGTGGTTTGGTGTGACGCCAATAGATCTTAATTGTCTCTTTGGTTTGGGCTTTCATAGGCTTTTTGCAAGCTCCTCAGTGTACCATTTTTTAGGTGGCATGTCAATCAGTATACACCAAAAAAGAAAACTAACCCACAGGGTTGTGAGTTAGTTTTGGATTGCGAGCGTTTTTAAGGTGCTCGCTCGCCACGCACCGTTCTTCAAAGCATTAATTACCAATCGCAAATTTCGCAGTACTTAATTCCGTTGGAATTAAGTTTGATCCGTCGGTCGTCCTCCATGTACGACCAATACGTCTCACTCGATCCTGCCCGCTTCTCAGCCTCCCTGTCATCTTCGATGAGACCCTCGTAGACCAACTCCATGAGAGCGCGCCTGACGTGGTGCTTGGGGGAGCTGGGGTGACGATTCATCACCTCCTTGGTGGTCAGTATCACACCTTGTTCCTCCACTTGAGAGCGATAGATCGTGGCAAGCACTGGCAGTCGCAGAGCTTTGATCCGCCGTTCAAGATACTCGCCGTACACCGTTGCCACTGCCAAAATAGCCAGAAGAAAAATGACGACACCATCAATAGCGTACCGAGCAATCATTTCACTGAGAGACATGACCACACTCCAAGGGAAGGGGTTGAAGAACCCCCTGAGCATACTGCTTTCCGTGCACTGTGTCAATTAAAAAACAATCGCCGGTTAGCGATTGTTTTTGTTTGTTGAGAGTATTATTTGCGGTATTTTTTATTGCTACCCACCTTGAGGCGAGCCAATTCTTTTTCCATCTTGGCAGCCAGTGTTGCGAAGTCCACGCTCTCTTGCGTGCGAGGAGCTTGCATGAGTTTGGCAGCGCGTTCACGAGCTTCCTCAGCGCGAGCCATATCAATTTCGTGAGCGTGTTCAGCGGTGTCAGCGAGCACTACGACCGATCCGTCGTCGCGGACTACCCCAAAACCACCAGATACAGCTACACCAAATTCTTCGCCTTGTTTTTTGTAGCGAAGCTCACCTGGTTTGAGGTTGGTCACGAGCGGGATATGATGAGCCATGATGGTAATTTCACCATCTTCGGTCATCATACTAATTTGATCAATCTCATCAGAGAAGACCAAGCGCTCTGGGGTGACAATTTGGAAACGCATAGATGTAGTGTACCGAAAGTTTATTTAACTTGATCGATTGAGCCTTTCATATAGAAAGCACTTTCTGGTTTATCATCATGTTTACCTTCGAGGATTTCACGGAAACCACGAACGGTTTCAGCTACTGGTACATACTGACCTTCAATACCGCTGAATACTTCAGCCACGAAGAATGGTTGTGACAAGAAGCGTTGAATTTTACGAGCACGAACTACAGTGATTTTATCTTCATCACTCAATTCTTCCATACCAAGGATAGCGATGATATCTTGTAAATCTTTATAACGCTGAAGCACACGCTGAACATCACGAGCCACGCGGTAGTGTTCTTCACCAACGATGTTTGGATCTAAAATGTTGGAGTTAGAATCCAACGGATCAACTGCTGGATAAATACCAAGCTCAGTGAGTGAGCGATTCAAAACAACAGTGGAATCAAGGTGAGCGAAGGTTGTCGCTGGAGCTGGGTCAGTCAAGTCGTCAGCTGGCACGTAAACGGCCTGTACCGAGGTAATAGAGCCTTTGTCAGTAGAAGTGATACGTTCTTGGAGTGCGCCCATTTCGGAAGCAAGTGTTGGCTGATAGCCCACCGCCGAAGGCATACGGCCAAGGAGCGCGGATACTTCGGAGCCGGCTTGAGTGAAACGGAAAATGTTGTCGACGAACAAGAGCAAGTCGCGGCCTTCTTCATCACGGAAATATTCCGCCATAGAGAGAGCAGTCAAAGCCACGCGAGCGCGAGCACCTGGTGGTTCGTTCATCTGACCAAAAACCAAAGCGGTCTTATCAAGCACACCACTTTCTTTCATTTCACGGTACAAATCATTACCTTCACGGGTACGTTCACCAACACCGGCAAACATAGAGTACCCACCGTGTTCTTGAGCGATGTTGCGGATAAGTTCTTGGATAAGCACAGTCTTACCAACACCGGCACCACCGAACAAACCGATTTTACCACCTTTTAAGAACGGACAAATAAGGTCAATAACCTTAATACCGGTTTCAAACACCTCAGATTTAGTAGATTGTTTAACAAAAGACGGAGCTTTGCGGTGAATTGGGTAATGTTTCTTGGCCTTAACTTCACCAAGGCCATCAATCACGTCGCCAGTTACATTAAACATGCGACCAAGTGTCTCTTTACCAACTGGCACCGAGATAGCTTCGTTGGTTGAGGTCACTTCGGCTCCGCGAACCAAACCGTCGGTGGTGCTCATCGCAATAGCGCGGACACCGTTGTTGCCAAGATGTTGCTGGACTTCAAATACCAACTTACTACCATCAGCATTTTTTGCTTCCATGGCAGTATAGAGGTTTGGGAGTTCACCTTCAAAATGGGCGTCGACGACCACGCCGATAATTTGTGTAATTTTTCCTTGTAACATAGTCATGTGGTTAAGCTTATTCAAGTGCCGCTGCCCCGCCGACGATTTCCGAGATTTCCTGGGTAATTGCCGCTTGGCGAGCTTTGTTAAATGTATAACTGAGTTCTTTGATCATATCCTTAGCAGCGTCAGAGGCATTTCTCATTGCCATCATGCGGGCACTGTGTTCCGAAGCATCAGATTCAAGGATGGTTTGGTACATCTGTATTTCGACGAGGCGTGGGAGGATTTCATCGAGCACCTGCTCTGTTCCCGGTTCAAACGTATATTTACTCTCTATTTCTTTTTTAGGAATTTTTCTCTTGTAAAAATCATCGCTGTCTAGCTCTACCACTTCTTCGTCGAGGAATTCTTCATCAGCATCGGCTAGATTATCATTCTCCACGGCTCCGAGATACTGCTCACTTCCCTTTTCCAGAGGGAGAATCTGTTTAATATTCGGCACTTGCTGGATGGCTGAGACAAAGTCGGTATAGGCCACAACGATTCGATCGTATTTTCCACTCACAAACTCTTGGGTGGCCAGCTGGGTCATTGGTAAGACTTCTTCTAGCCGAGTAGTCAGGTCAATTTTATCAAATTCAGCAACGACTGTTTTTCCTAGTTTATGAATTGACTTGCGACCATGCTTACCAGATAAAATAATATCAATCTCGGCATCAACTTCAACACCAGCATCTTTAATATACTGATGAGCGGCCTGCATCAATCGACTAGTAAAACCACCCGCTAAACCACGATTACTTGTGATAATAATCATGCCAATTTTCTTGACTGGTCGTTGTACCAAAAGCTTATGTGCACTAATGTCGGTCTTTTTAGCGATATCGTTGACGATTTCCCAAGCCAAACGAGCATAATTGCGAGTCGACAAAGCATTAGCAACCGCTCGGCGCATTTTGACAGCGGAAATCATCTCCATGGCTTTCGTAATCTTACGAGTACTTTGCACGGATTTGATACGGCGTTTAATTGCTTTGGTATTTAAAGCCATACAAACGATTATTTCTTGAACTCGACAATCGCTTCTTTAAGTTCAGTTTCGATAGCATCATCCCATTTACCTTCACCAATCTTACTCATGAGAGCTTTCTTGGATTTGGCGAGGAAGGCGTGGAATTTGTCTTCCCAAGCACGGATTTCTTTTACCGGAACATCGTTAGCGAAGCCATTCGAGATAGCATAGATGATGGCTACTTGATGTTCCACAGCCATTGGAGCAAATTGTGGTTGTTTCAAGATTTCCACCAAGCGCTGACCAAGATCAATTTGTTTCTTGGTGTCAGCATCAAGATCGCTCGAGAACTGAGCAAAGGCTTCAAGTTCGCGGAATTGAGCGAGGGAGAGTTTCATTTTGCCGGCCACTTTTTTCATTGGCTTGGTTTGTGCCGCCGAACCGACGCGAGACACGGAAATACCAACGTTGAGCGCTGGGCGCACACCGCGGTAGAATAAATCACTTTCAAGGAAGATCTGACCGTCGGTGATTGAGATAACGTTAGTTGGAATATACGCGGAGATATCACCGGCCTGTGTTTCAATAATCGGAAGTGCGGTAATAGAGCCACCACCGGATTCTTTGTTGCGACGGCAAGCGCGCTCCAACAGACGGGAGTGGAGATAAAATACATCACCAGGGTAAGCTTCGCGACCTGGTGGGCGGCGGAGCAAGAGCGAGATTTCGCGGTAGGCCCAAGCTTGTTTACTCAAATCATCATACACTACCAATACATCTTTACCTTGGTCCATGAAGTATTCGGCAATGGTGACACCAGCATACGGAGCGATATAGAGAAGAGCGGCTGGATCAGAAGCACCAGCACTAACGACGATAGTGTAGTCCATCGCGCCCGCTTCTTTGAGTTTTTGGGTCAAACGAGCCACTTTAGATTCTTTTTGACCAACCGCCACGTACACACAAATCATGTTTTGGCCTTTTTGGTTCAAAATAGTATCAATCGCTACAGCGGTCTTACCAGTTTGGCGGTCGCCGATAATCAACTCGCGCTGACCACGACCAACTGGAATCATCGCGTCAATCGCTTTGATACCGGTCTGTACTGGCTGACTAACTGGCTCGCGGGTCATAACACCTGGAGCAATTTTTTCAATTGGATAAAACGTTTTTGTTTTAAAAGCAGAGCCACCATCGATTGGCTGACCGAGCGGGTTGACTACACGACCAATCAATTCGTCGCCAACTGGGATAGATAAGATACGGCCAGTGCGTTTAACGGTATCCCCTTCTTTAATGTGGCGATATTCACCCAAAATAACGGCACCGATGGTTTCTTCTTCCAAGTTGAGCGCCACACCAAACGTGCCACCAGGAAACTCTAACATTTCACTTGCCCGACATTTGGACAAACCGCTGAGACGAGCGATACCGTCACCGATTTCGACAACCGTACCAACTTCTTCAACGTTAACTTGGCGTTCAAAGTCGCCGATATTCTTTTTTAATTCTTCAACAATGTGGTTAATGGACATATTCGTGTAATTAGGCTAAGTGTGTTTTCAAGTTTTGTAACTGGGTTTTGAGACTAGCATCGAGGATGGTGTCGTCGGTTCGTATAACGACCCCGCCGATAAGACGCTCATCAATTTTTTCTGTGGTATCGACTTTATCACCAAATACTTTTGCAATGTGTCCGAGGGTAGTCTTATCAATTTCTCGAGCTGTCGTAACCTCGATGGCAACATAGCCTTCTTTCTTTCGAGCATAGCGCTCGTAGGCTTTCAGAATTATTGGCGCCTTTTTAATAACGTTTTTTTTGGATAATAACACTACAAACGCTTCAAGGGCTTTTTTGAGTTCGCCCCCCTTGCGATCTTTGGTAATCTCGTAGAGAGCTTTGGCGTAATCGTGTAGTGAATTCTTTCGCATACATTATTTGATTTTCTTGATCATGTCAGCGATCAGTTCTTTATCTTTCTTATCGGTCATTTTTTCAGCCAAGATTTTTTCAAGAGCTGAGACAATCATCTCCGCTGCTTCTTGTTTGATTTCCGATTTCATTTCACTGCGCTCAATCGCAATATTCTTTTTGGCTTGCTCTACCAAGGCTTCAATTTCTTGTTTGGTCTTGGTTTTCATGGCAGTGTTAATCTTTTCGCTTTCAGCCATGGCCCGCTCGACAATTGCTCCGGCTTCGATTTTGGCTTCGGCGAGCTTGGCTAAATACTGTTCTTCGCTCTTAGCGAGGTTTTCTTGGACTTTTTTGCTGTTTTCAATCGCTTCATCAATCATTTTCTGACGCTCAGTCATTTTAGTGGTCAGAGGTTTCAAAATCAAAAACCAAATAATACAGGCGATAATCGCAAAGTTAATCAACTGAGCGGTAAAAAGCTGACCGTTAATCCCTAGAGACGCCAAAACACCCTGATCTTGTGGGGCGCTTTCATGGACTTCTTCGGCGGCGTACGCCGTATCAATAAATTGCATAAATACATTCGTTAAATAGTTCTAGGCTGGGCGACCAAACAACTGATCGCCCAGGTAGAATTATTTGAGGGTGAAAACAACCACAAGAGCATAGATGGCGATAGCTTCAGCAAACGCTGCACCGAGCAACATTGGCACGAAGATTTTACCACCCGCTTCTGGGTTGCGACCAATAGCTTCCATAGCTTTACTAACGATTTTACCGATAGCAAGCGCTGGAGCCAAACCACCAATGGCCATAGTTGTGCCTTTGATGATGGCTAACACGTTTTCATGGGAAATACTTTCCATAGAAAAATAGTTTAGTGATACTGACGCTTTATATAATGAGACAGTACTCGCGCATGTGCGTTACATGCTTTCCTGTGTCAAAAGTATCAATTAATTAATTGAACAAGAGAGTAACTCCACAGTCTACTCTTTTGTACTCACTAATTAATTAGTGGTGACCTTCGTCGCTACCGTGAGGCTCGGATGTAGCCACAGTCATATAGACGATAGTCAAAATAGCAAAAACACTAGCTTGAATGAGGCCAACCATCAGCTCGAGCAACATAAATGGTGTCGGCATCACAAAACTAAGGATACTCGCAATCACCGTAATCAACACTTCACCAGCAAAAATGTTACCGAACAAACGAAGAGAGAGTGAGGCGACTTTGGCAGCTTCACCAGCAATTTCAATAATCCCGACAATAAATTCTACTAAGGCGCTAAAAATAGCAATTGGCCCTTTGGTGAGGCTCTTGGCGATTGTGCCAAGCTGAATAAATTTGTTCAAATGTACAAAGAAGCCAATACTAAAGAAGGCAAAAAGATGCGAAGAAATAACCGCTACGAGCGCCATAGCCACCGTGAGGTTCAAATCAGTATTGGCTGGGCGTAGTAAAAAGTTATGACCAACCATAATACTACCAGTGCCTGGGAGAAGCCCGAGCCAGTTAGACAGGAGGATAAAAAAGAAAATTGAACCAACGATTGGCAAAAACTTGATAGTTTTTCGACGATCGCCGGTAACCTGGTCAAAATACCCCATGACGAGGTCCAAAATATGCTCCAAAGCATTCTGAAATTTTCCTGGACGAAACTTCACGGTGCTTTTCACCACGATGCCGACCAATAAAAAAATCACCAATGCTAACCAAGTGTTGACCATCGTATTGGTGATCGGAAAAGTACCAACGTGAAATAAGGTTTCTGGAGCAAGTGTCGGAATGTGGAGTTCGGCGGCCATAGCGGTTTATTCTTTAGTATCAGTTTTTTTTGAAGTAGACGAAGTGACAATCGTTTCGTATTCGGCGCTGTAGCGTTTGGTTTTTCGATAAATGATGTTGGCTGAGGAGATAAAGGCCACTACCAAACCAATCAGAAGAAAAAGTGGCTCTTTATGATATTTTGTGTCTAAATATTCGCCAATCAAGGCAAAGACAACGGCTGGAATAGCAATGGAGCCAGTGAAATCACCAACAATTTTACCAGCAAAGAGGTAGTAGGCTCGGTCGTTAGGTTTTTTTGGTTGTTCCGTCATAAAATTGCGCAGATAGCATATAGTAATTTTGTGCAAAAGTCAAGAGGCTTTAAAAAATGAAACAGCGCCCAGGTGGGTGCTGTAACAAAAACGGCTCTTTTTCTCTTATTTTAGCTCTTTTCATCAGATAAGCGATGTAGGTCAAAGACAAAGATTTTCTTGGTCTTTGGGTCATAAAACATATTATGATCACTTACATCTACAAAATCGCCCAGTGTTTGCTGTATTTCTACTACTCTTTTTTTGAGCTCTTCTTGTTCCAGAAGTGAAATCTTGTGCCGGTCGGGGGTGTAGAGATAATACATCACCTCCAGCATATCGCCCTGCCACTTGGCGACAAAATAATGCTGACGAGTATCAGAAAAACCGAGTTGAGCTGGGATGACCTCGACGTTAGATAACTTTGCAAGGAGGTCTTGTGCTACTTCGTTACTTTTAAACTCGTTGTAACCACCATGCTTGGAATAGAAGCCTTCGCATTTTACAAAAAACCGCTCGTCACCTACGCGAAGCTCAAAAGCTGGCGCTGGATTTCGCTTCAAGCGCTCCACTGACACGGTGCCGTCATCACTCGTGAGTAACCCGTCATTGTGCGTTTCAAGCGCTGTTGTGATTAGTTTTTTCGCTTCGTCTACTACTCCAGGATGTTCTTTGACAAACTGTTTGAACGATTCGGTGTAGGCCAATTGTTTGGTAGCTGTCACCCGTTCACGTGATGATTCTCTCATAGACGTATTTTGGTGAATAAACGTAAAGCGTTGTCAGTGGTGGCCTGGAGGACTTCTTCAAGCGTAATTCCTCGGAGCTCGGCAATTTTTTGAGCAGTCGCTTCGGCCATCCACGGCTCCCCTCTTTTTCCTCGATACGGTAGTGGCGACAAATACGGACAATCGGTTTCAAGCAGGATTCTATCGAGCGGCATTCGGCGCACCACTTCGAGCAGATCCTCTTGTGCCTGCGGATTTTTCTTTTGTGGCGGGAAGGTGATAACCCCAGTGAATCCAATATAAAAGCCCATGGCTAGGTACTGTTCAGCGAAGTGCCAGTTGCTGGTATAGCAATGAACTGTGCCGGTGAGATTGGGCGAGGTATCTCGCCTAACGTCGCTTAACATTGGAATAAGGTACTGATGCGCTTCACGACAATGAATGACCAACGGAAGATTCATTTCTATAGCAAGGCGAATATGCCCACTAAAGACTTCTTTCTGTTTGGGCAACATCGCTTCGGCGGTCATTCCCTCGGGGATACGGTAGAGATCAAGCCCGCACTCCCCCACCCCGATCACTTTAGGGTCGCTAGCCAGCTTTTTGTAATAGTCATAATCAAAATCTTCTTCACGCGATTGGAACGACCCTTCCGCTTCGTCCACCCATTTAGAAAAAAGATGCTCCGGGTGGAGCCCGATACTCGCAAACGTACGCGGATAGAGGTTGGCTACTTCTATCCCTTTTTTACTGGTATCTTTTTGAGTGCCGACGAGATTTATAATAGCTCCCCGGTCGAGGGAGCGTTTCATAACTTCAGCCATATCGTCTTTGTAGGCGTTGAAGTGGACGTGAGCGTGAGTATCAACCAGCATACAGTTACGCTTTAATTTCTAAGCGCGGGAATAATGGTTCTCCTTTGGCAATAGTGTTGCCGACAGTAAGATCAACCCACTGCTGGAGATCAAGAAGTGGCTTGGCAAATTCTTTTTCAACACTTAAACCAAGTTGGGTGATAATTTTTTCAGATGTTTCTGGCATCAC
>CAYUBH010000005.1:26198-28928 GCA_964442985.1 uncultured Gammaproteobacteria bacterium | reverse complement strand
TGATGGCGGTGTTTAAACAGTCAATGAAAGACAAGCAGTTCCTTGAAGAGATACACATGGCAACGGGAAGTGAAAATGGCAAAGAGTTTTTTCAAGGCACAGACCAGCTTGTTGCCGGTAAAAACTATACCGTCGACCAGATGGTTGAATCGATGATTGTGCATTCCGACAACAACGCTTCAAAAATGTTAAATAGTTTCATTAGTGTCGAAGTACTTAAAAAAACCTTTGTTGAGCTTGGTGCTGAATTTCCAGACAAGCCAGGTTACAGTATTTCAATTAGAACGTACGCCTCCTTTTTCCGTATTTTGTATAATAGCACTTTTTTAAACCAGGAACTTTCAGAAAAAGCTCTGCGATTATTGTCAAAAGCAGATTTTAAAGCTGGTCTCGTCGCTGGGGTGCCTAAAAAGCTAACTGTGGCCCATAAATTTGGCGAACGACAGACGGCTGATGGAAAAAAACAACTCCACGATTGTGGTATCGTCTATTATCCAGATAAACCCTACATCATTTGTGTTATGACTCGGGGTAGCAATTTTGACCAGCTAGCCGGCGTTATTGCTAGAATCTCGGAAGAAGTATATACTGGGGTAAATAGTGATTAATATTTTTTATGACAAAACAAGTCGCCTTTTTAGTCTCGCTCGGCGCGGTCATCACCCTTATTATGACTGGGCTTTTTGGTTTTTTGCTTGGTAGCTCGATGGGGCAATCCAATGCCTATCTATCGACAGCCGTGCCAGTGGTCAAAGACACTAAACCAGCGGTTGTAGAAACACTGAATGTTTCCTGGACTGCGCCACAGAAAAAAGAATCGCTCAAATTGTTTTATCCAGCTACAGAAAACGACACTAATTATACAGAAAAAATTACCTTTGCCGAGCCGGTCAGTGAAAGGGTAGCTAAAGAAAGCTATTCACTTATTTCCTATTATTCTGTTGGTAGTCTGACCTATAAAGGTGTGCCAAGCACGCTCGTCATGGTGAAGGCCGCTGTAGTGGATCTGGGTGGTGCCACAGCTCGCTACTTCTTTATTAAAAACAGCTCTGGCCTAACGTTTTTAGAAAGAGTTTCAGATAAGTTACATGATTGGTCTGGGGGAGAAGACGACAACCAAAAGTTAAAAAAAGCCGGTTATGGCCAAGAGGGGATGCTCCGCACTGCTTTTATCATCGACAATGCTTCTGAAATAAAAGAACTGTTGTTGCCGGAAAAGATTACTGGCCCAAGCGCTCGCCAAGAACTCTTTTTGGCAGATGTTGTTGATGCTGCTGATGAGTATTTGGTGAAACGATATGTTGCTCCAGCAGAACGTGATGTTTTTGCAGTACCATCATTCGGAATGGTGCGCACCAACAGCACCACCAACGCTTTTGTACTGCAATCAAAGAGTCCGCTCATTGGTATCTACCGACTTATTCCAGATATTTATCCGCCAGTCACCTCACCAACCGACCCAATCTCGTACACCGCCAATATCACTTGGAATGACGGTGAAAAAAATAACATAGAGTACCTCTATCAAAGAGTGGGTGGTTGTGGTTATTCTAACTATGCTTTCGTAGTTAGTTCACAAGAGGTTGATTTGAAAAAAGAAACAGTAGTGGTTGGTAAAACTGCTCAGGGAGACGCTATCTATGCGCTCAAAAATACTGAGCACCCTCTTCTAAAAGAGATCTACGACTATAGTCATATAGCCGGAGAAAAAACTGACTACCAGGCCTTTATCAAAGCTCGTCCACTCGTTTTCTGGGTTGATCCATTTGGTCGAACAATTGGGCTTCGCAGTGCCAAATTCCAACCACAGGCTGAATGTGGTAAACCAGTTATCTATCTCTACCCAACCAGCACGATTGAGGCTGCTGTCTATGTTCAACCGCAAGGTGGTTTCACCTACACCGACCCACCATATGTGGTTGGTTGGAAAGTTAAAGCACAGCCAAATGGCCATTTGACCGATTTGCGCACTAACAAAGAATACCCATATCTCTATTGGGAAGGCCGTGGTGGTATTTATGAACAACCAAAACAAGGTTGGGTAGTCAAACAAACTCAGCTCAAAACATTCTTGCCGGCCAAACTCAAAGCGCTCGGCTTGAACAAGTATGAAACTGCCGATTTTATGGATTTCTGGCTCCAGCGTATGACCGAGAAACCATATTACTTCATCACCTTCATGGGTAATAGTACGATGGACACACTGGCTCCACTCACTGTCGAGCCAAAGCCAGATACCGTTATCCGTATCCTGATGGACTTTACTCCACTTGATAAACCTATCGCTGTTAAGGGGTATACGATTAAAACTCCAAAACGCAAAGGCTTTACCGTGGTTGAATGGGGCGGGGTATTACGCTAAAGAACGTCTTCACAAACAACCTTGTACCAAAGCGGTACAGGGTTGTTTTTTATCTCAAAAAAAGCTACACTAGGCGTAGCTATGACTAAAAAAATACACCTCAGTCTCGGGCTACTTCTCCTCTCCACCGCTTTGGCCGTAGGGGTTTTTGTGAGTCGGCCAGAGCAAGAAGTGGTAGCCGAAGAGCGGGGTCAAACAAAGCAATTGTTCCCAGGCCGTCATCGAGCGACACTCTTGGAAGCTGACTGGTTTGAAACTATTTTTTCCTCGGCCAAAACAAGCACCCCGGCGGAAGGCCGGGTAGTGTCCGGGGTGATCCCGCACCACTTGGTAGCAGCTGTCCAAATGGCTACTTTTTTTGAAACTAT
>CAYUBH010000005.1:20264-26098 GCA_964442985.1 uncultured Gammaproteobacteria bacterium | reverse complement strand
ACCACCTCCACGCTCGATGGGTTGGCTCTCGCGCTTTCCAAAAACCTGCCAGCCAACAGTTTGGTGCTGGCAAGTGTTGATTTCTCGCATTACCTACCTTCATTTGTCGCCGACTTCCACGATATGTTAGCTGAAGATATTTTGGCCTCAGGAAGCCCGCTACGATTGTCGAAGGCTGAAGTGGACAGTCCGAACTCTTTATATACATTACTGCGCTATAACGAGCTTGTAGGGGCAAAAAAATGGCGTCTGGTAGCGAAGAGCAACAGCGCCACGATTGCCAGCAAGCCAGAGTGGCTCGAAACTACCAGCCACGTGCTCGGATATTTCACCCCAGGCGCTCCAGAAGGGAATAATCGGGTCATAACGATGCAATTTTTTGGCGATATTATGATTGATCGACAGGTAGCCAAAGTAATGGGGGATAAAGGTTTTTCGTATTTGTTTGCTAAACTGCAGGGCCAAGAACAGCGGTTTTTTACCGGCGCCGACCTCTTCATGGCTAATTTAGAAGGGGCTTTTGCGCCAAGTCGGATTGCGACTACCAAAGAAATCGCTTTTCGGTTTGATCCGAAGTGGGCGAAACAGCTCAAATCGTATGGTTTTGGCGCAGTATCACTCGCTAACAACCATAGTTTGGATATGGGGCGAGCAAATGTCGCCTTTACCGAGAAAACCCTCACTGACGCCGGCATTGCCTATTGTGGGCGACAATTTACGGAAGGAAAAAAGTATAATCTGGTGCTTGGCGAAGCGTTTGGGCTACCAGAACCAGTCGCTTTTGTTTGTTTTGAAGAAGTGGGGCGCACGGCTGATCGCGAAAAACTAGCTGAAGCACTGGAATCGGCCAAAAAAGCTTCGCGCTATGTCGTGGTTCAGGTGCATAGTGGTATTGAATACCAGCGCCGAGCGTCCACTGGGCAACAAATAATGTATCGCTGGCTCATCGACAACGGAGCGACGATAGTTGTTGGGCACCATCCGCACGTTGTTCAAGAAATTGAAATCTATAAAGGCAAACCAATTATCTATTCGCTCGGTAATTTTGTTTTTGATCAATATTTTTCTAAAGACACCCAAGAAGGATTGAGTGTCGGTGTCGTTTTCAAAGAAGGTCGCGTGTCAGCTCTACACCTGTTCCCATTTTTTGGAGTACGTTCGCAGGTGGAGCTCATGACTGGTGAAAAAAGAAAAACATTTTTAGACTGGATGGAGAAAAACAGCCGTCTAGAAGGAGTGGTATTAGAAGATGGTGTTATAACACTTAATTAAGTATGTCCGGACATAGTAAGTGGCACAACATTCAAGCGCGCAAGGGCAAACAAGATGCCAAGCGCAGCAGTCAATTCACCAAACTAGCCAAAGCGATTACGGTAGCGGCGGCGCGGGGAGCAGACCCAGCGACTAATTTTTCGTTACGCATTGCTATAGACAAAGCCAAGGCAGAAAGCATGCCCAAAGACAATATTGAACGGGCTATTAAACGTGGTACTGGCGAAGATGGCGCCGGCGCGCAGATGGAGGAAGTATTATTTGAGGCCTATGGCCCAGGTGGGGTGGCGATTCTTATCAAAGCAGTGACCGATAATAAAAATCGCACCGTCCCCGAGATAAAACATATCCTATCAGAGCACGGAGGCACGCTCGGCAGTTCGGGCAGTGTGCAGTGGATGTTCGGGCAGTGGGGGATGATTGCAATTACTGCCGATCAGTTTACCAAAATCTCAGCCGACCAAGATGTTTTTGAAATGCAACTGATTGAAGCCGGGGTTGAGGATATGAAAGATGGTGAAGCGGGGGAAATAGATATCCGCACTAAGGTGGAGAATCTCCAAAAAGTGTTGGCGGTGCTCAAAGAGCACGGTGTTGAGCCGAAGTCGTCAGGTATTCAATGGATTGCCAAAGATACGATTGGTATTACCAAAGAAATTGAAGAGACCTTGGGCGATTTATTCTCGGCGCTCGAAGAAAACGATGACGTGGAAGATTATTTTACGAACGCTGCGTAGTATGTCTATTCGTATTCTCGGAATTGATCCTGGTTTTGGACGAGTAGGCTACGGCGTCATTGAAAAAGTTGGCAAAACGAACACCTGGAAAGCGGTGGCGTATGGTTGTATTGAAACCAGTTCCAAGAAAAAATTTGTTGAGCGACTATCTGATGTTCGCGAAGACCTGCTGGAAGTAATTAAACGCTTCAAGCCAACCCGCATGGCGGTGGAAGAATTATTTTTTTTCAAAAATGTGACGACGGGCATTGAAGTGAGCCAGGCGCGCGGAGTGATTCTCCTCACTGGCTACGAAGCGGGGCTACCAATTGATGAGTTTACACCGCTTGAGGTTAAACGAGCGCTCACTGGCTACGGCCGGGCTGAAAAACCACAAATGCAAAAGTTGATTGCCGTGAGTTTGGGGATAAAAGGTAAGATTAAATCAGATGATGCGGCCGATGCTCTCGCTATTGCCCTCACCTCGGGGCAACAGCTCTGGACAGCTAACCTATAAACTATGAAAAAACCAGTTGAATGTGTCTTGATCCTGCCCAACATAAGAAGTGGGCATAATGTTGGCGCAATGTTTCGCACGGCCGATGGCGCCGGTATATCCAAAATATACTTAGTAGGCTATTCACCAGTTCCACCACATCCGCAAGTCGACAAAGTTTCGCTCGGAGCCGAAAAAGTTGTGCCGTTTGAGCACCGAAAAACCATTGGACCACTGTTGAAGCATCTGAAAGCTGAAGGTTTTCAGATTGTTGGCTTGGAACAAACTCCAAAGAGTGTTACTATATACCAATGGCAACCAAAAAAATCAGTCGCACTCATTGTTGGTAACGAAAAAACTGGTATCACTCCGGCGATGCTCAAACACTGCGACGCTGTTGTCCATTTGCCAATGAAAGGTGTTAAAAATAGTCTCAACGTTAGTATCGCTGGCGGGGTGGCAATGTATCACATTAGTCACGCGCTCGGCACAATCAAGTAGTATGCAGTCAACTATCGCTCTCTTTGAGCATTTATACAAACACTGTCCACCATTGTTCCCTCCAGAAATAAAAGATAAAATGGAGCATGCTTTGTCGCACCTCAAAAACGATCAGACCGTGACGTTAGAAGCGGTTGAGCGAACAATGATCACCTTTGGCTATGAATTATGGCCGTGGAATCAGGCCTACCGTGAGTTTTTGGCGCTAGCCGAGTCGCATATGGGCGAACATTTCTTATTGCCGAGATTGTCTAAAGGGCTTCAAGAAAAATACCATGATTTTAAAAAATACGGTGGCACCTTTCGCGACTTACATGCTGGTCAGCCAGCTCACTATTTCAATCAAGAAGAGCGAAGTGAGCTGTGCTTGCGATTGGTAGAAATGCAACACGATTTGCGCTCGTATGTTGAACGTGAAGTTGTTGGTTTGCAACGTAAAAAATATCTCGAACGAGTTAAAGAATTTGGCACGCTTCTTGAAGAGATTCGAGGAACACTCAACCATCTCAAAGAGCTGGCCGAAAGTGAGCAAGACCACCCGACACTCGCTGGAGAGATTCGCTCCAAGGTGGAGCATTTTGAACACGGACTCTGCTTGCTTGGCCCCGAGCTCGAATACGACGCAGTTTGCCAGTCTCCAGAATTTTTCAAAGGCCGACGACTAGAGCTCAACCGCCTGCGCGGTATTCATATTCCACACGTTATCCCATCATAAATAAAAAACCCTGAGACAATCAGGGTTTTTTATTTTAGAGTTGTTTGGAAGTATTTTTGGAAAACTTTTTAATCATGGCGAGTATGCCAGAGCGATCAAGCAAGCCGGTTTGAGCGCCATGTTGGCTTATCACCCCAGAGCTATTGGCGATACCCCACTCGAGAGCGTGAGGAATATCTCGGCCAAGCGAGCGAGCAGTGAGATAACCACTCGAAAAAGCGTCGCCAGCCCCCGTTTTGGAGACCACTTTGACTGGATAACTATCGAGGTGCCACAGCTCTTCGGCTGTGCCAGCCCAAGCGCCTCTCGGGCCGTCGGTAATGGCTACTTCGTCGGTACCAAGCGCGAGAAGTTTATGGATAAGAGTGGCTACAGACTTTTCTTTTTCAAGCGTCGTACCAGTAATTGCCTCGGCCTCTTCTAAGTTGAGAATAAGAATGTCAGAGCGGGCAATAACTGCCTTGAGGGCGCTCATACCAAAGGCCAAAAGGCGAGAACTCGGATTAACAACTAATGAAGTGGATGGATGTTTGGCGAGATATAGGAGAAGTTTGTTTTGAATAAACAATTCCGGATCATTCAGACCGCTATAATAGATCCACTCTGTTGGGGGAACAGTGTCTGGCCACTGGTAGTGTTTGGTGTCGGCGTACGAAAGAATCGTGCGCTCTTCTTTGTGATTGAGAATAATAGAGTAGCGAGTGGTGCCATGTGGGTCGGTGGCTACCAAATCGGTGGAGAGGCCTTTGCCGTGAAGCTGGTCGAGAATGGTGTGGCCGACACCGTCGCCACCAATCGTGGTGAGAAGGGTCGAAGATAAACCAAGTTTGTGCGCGCCGACAGCAACATTACAAGCATTGCCACCTAAATCTTGAAAACCGTGTTCAATCGGAATTTTTTTGCCATAGGGCAAACACAATTCTGCCTCACCAGCGCTGTTGTTGCGATAGCTAGCATTCTGACCATCAATCTCGATATGAATATCGAGTACCGGGTCGCCAATAGTTATCAAATTATACATACGTCCACTCCTTGAAGATAGTTATTTGGTTGGATTCCACAGGTTACTATACTCTATTGCCGACAGAGCAGCAACGATACCTTGGCCAGCAGCGATGCCGATTTGTTTGTAGGGGATATCAGTGACGTCGCCCGCGGCAAAGACGCCAGGGATGTTAGTGCGACAGCGAGTGTCGACAATAATTTCACCTTGTTTATTCTGATTAAGGTTTGGAACAAATTGTGAATTAGGGATCATGCCGATATGCACCATGACACCATCAAGCGCGAGGTCATTTGTTGCGCCAGAAGCGTCGGTATAGGTGAGGCCTTCCACTCGTTTGGTGCCGAGAATAGCGGTTGTCTTGCTTTCGTAGATAATTTCTACATTGTTTTCCAAGGCAAGCTTGTCTACCAAAATAGAATCACCTTTTGGGAAACCACCTTTGTTTTCTTTTGGATATTTGGTGAGGAGATAGACTTTTTTAGCGATGCGCGCCATCATGAGAGCCGATTCCAAAGCAGAATTACCAGCGCCAATCGTGGCAGTAACTTTATTTTTGTAGAGCGGGCCGTCGCAGACGGTGCAATAGGTGATACCTTTGTGGAGCAAGCCGTCTTCACCAGGGATGGCGAGGTGACGAGGGTGAATACCGGTGCCAATAATAACCGTTTTTGTTTCGTAGGTACGCTCTTCGCCAACAGCGTTTTTAGCACTTACGATATGATAGTTATCTTTTGGGGTAATTTTAGTAACCATCCAGCCTTCATCAAACTGTACACCATAGGATTTGGCATGGTCAGCAAATTGTTTGGCTAATTCAAAACCTTGGATATCGAGAATACCCGGCCAATTGTTGACTACACCAGACAAGGCGACTTCGCCACCAATATTATCGGTGACAACTTTAAAATTGAGTCCGCGACGAGCGGCGTAAATAGCGGCACTGCAACCAACAGCGGCTCCTCCAATAATAATCAGATCGTACATAGATTTCGTAATGTTTGAATAGTGTGAGTAAGGTTATCTGAATTTTTGAGAGCACTACCGACGTTAAAAATGTCTACTCCGGCTCGGCGAAGCTCACCAATAGTTTTTTCATTAACAGCTCCGTCAGCGCTACAGAGTGGGCGA
>CAYUBH010000005.1:10678-20164 GCA_964442985.1 uncultured Gammaproteobacteria bacterium | reverse complement strand
GAAATTTTTTCAAATCGAGTAATGTAGTCAAGCGGGTCGCTGACCATGAGATGGAGCTCGTATTTAAGGTCGGTGGCGACGCTCGCGAGAGAATCTATTTCAGTAAACGACGTCGTTTTAACAAACGATCCATCCATAATGTCGAGTTGAACATACGGAGCGAGAGATTCAAATCGGTGAATTTGTTTTTGGAGCTCAGCAAAGCTGTTGGTGAGAATAGCGGGGATAATAAGTGGGGTAGACATACTATTCGAGAGCAGAGATTTTTTTAAGGCGACGCACATGGCGGTCGGAACCACTAAACGGTGTTTCGATAAACGCTTTAACAATAGCGCGAGCATGTTCGTCGGATACGACACGACCGGCTAGGCAAAGAATATTCGCGTCGTCGTCTTTTTTGGCAAATTCCGCCGACTCAATACTGGAAGCAAGAACAGCGCGAACACCTTTGAGTTTGTTAGCAGAAATACAGACGCCATGACCAGAGCCACAAATAAGAATACCGAGATTGGTTTTACTCGCGGTGACTTTTTTGGCGACTGCCTCGGCAAAATCTGGGTAGTCGTCGTTTTCATCGTAGGTATCGGCGCCCAAATCAGCTACCTCAAGCTTCAGCACCTTGGTAAGATAGGTGACGAGGGCTTTTTTGAGCTGGAAACCAGCGTGATCGGAGGCAATATAGAGCATAGAAGCGAAACACAATAGTGCGGTCATTATAGCACGTCGCTCGGGTTTGGCAATACAGGGATTAGTCACCTTTGGAGTGGTGTATTGTATTTTTTAAGTGCCAGGTCTACTATACCTTTAGAGGGCCACCGAGCCACCGTTATTCACATAACATAACGCTTATGAAAGTCCGAGATATTATGGAAAAAAATGTTATCACGGTGACACCAGAAACTCCCTATGAAGAGGTGGTTCGTCTACTGTATGCCAACAACGTAAGCGGTGTACCGGTTGTTTCGCCCGACGGCAAAGTCGTGGGAATGATTTCTGAAAAAGATATTATCAGAGTGATGTTCCCGCACTACCAAAGTTACTATGAACACCCTGAAAGCTATACTGATTTTGAAGCCCGCGAGCACAAAGCCAGTGATATCAAAGACCACAAAGCCAGCGTCTTTATGCGGGTGAATATTGTGCCGATTCATCCAGAGGATCCAATTATGAAAGTGGGAGCTACGATGCTCGCCAAGCATATGAGCCGACTGCCCGTGGTTGATGATGCAGGAAATATTATTGGGGTCATTAGTCGCCGGATGATTTACCGGGCGATTATGAAAGAAAACTTTAAGATTTAGTAGTAAAAAGTTAACCCCACCAAGCTCTGGTGGGGTTTTGACAAAAAGCCTGTCAAAGCCTACAATAGCCTCTAGAAGCGCCAACCCGGCCATCACCCGGGGAGCTAGGGGAAAAAATTGGTCTTTTGGCCAAAAGTAGACCCCCTCGGGCAAGCCCGTTATCGCTGTCATTAAGTAAAAGCACAAGATGGTACCGCCCTACAGGGCTCTTGGCACGCAGTTTTAAGCGTGTTTTTTAATACCTATGTATAACGCTAGTCACGAAGAACAAGCCCTGCTCGATTATTGGGAGCAGGATAAAACGTTTGAAAAGTCGGTCGCCCGCCCAGGCACACCGTACGTTTTTTATGACGGCCCGCCATTTGCAACTGGTCTGCCTCACTATGGTCACATCGTTGCTTCCACGATGAAAGATATTGTTCCGCGCTACTTCACCATGCGTGGGTTTCAGGTTGATCGCCGTTGGGGTTGGGATTGTCACGGCCTGCCAATTGAAAATATTATTGAAAAAGATTTAAATCTTGGCACCAAACAAGAAATTGAAGCCTTTGGTGTGGCTAAGTTTAACGAAGCTTGTCGCTCCACTGTATTAAAGTATGCTTCGGAGTGGAAAAAAACGGTGCGACGCATGGGGCGCTGGGTGGATATGGAGAATGATTACAAAACCATGGACCCAGCTTTTATGGAATCGGTCTGGTGGGTGTTTAAACAATTATTTGATCGCGACCTCATCTACAAAGGTCATAAAGTCATGCATATTTGTCCGCGCTGTGCGACGACCCTCTCAAATTTTGAAGTGACACAAGGGTATAAAGATGTAAAAGATCTATCGGCGACAGCCAAATTTAAAGTGGTGCCGGGAGCTATCACTAAAGAACTTTTTGGCGGTGTTGCTGGGTCAGTGTATGTACTTGCTTGGACAACCACGCCATGGACGTTGCCGGGCAATGTGCTCTTGGCACTCGGTCATGACATTGAATATGTGCTCGTTAGCATTGAAGGCGAAGAAGGTAGCTTCCTATTGGCGCGCGCTCGCGCTGAGCTGGTGCTCGCTGGCAAGCAGTGGAAAGAAATTGGTCGGTTCAAAGGCGCTGAGTTGGCTGGGATGAGCTATGAGCCGTTGTTTTCTTACTTCAAAGATACTGAAAACGCTTTCCGAACCGTGCTCGCTGATTTTGTCACCACCAATGACGGTACGGGTGTAGTGCATATTGCGCCAGCCTACGGCGAAGACGACTCGCAAGTTGGTCAGCGTGAAAAAGTGCCACTTGTTCAGCATGTCAGTATGGATGGGCGCTTTGTGAAAGAGGTCACAGATTTTGCCGGGCAAGAAGTGAAACCAAAAGATGACGCGACAAAGACCGATGTAGAAATTATTAAATGGCTCGCCCACAACGGCAAGCTCTTTAGCAAACAAAAAATTGAACATAGCTATCCGCATTGTTGGCGTTGTGATACTCCGCTCCTTAATTATGCTACTTCCAGCTGGTTTGTCCGGGTAACCGAGATGAAAAATCAGTTGTTGAAAAATAACCAGTCCATTACCTGGATTCCAGACCATATTAAAGAAGGCCGTTTTGGTAAGTGGCTCGAAGGCGCTCGCGATTGGGCGATTTCTCGCAGTCGGTATTGGGGCACGCCGCTTCCAGTATGGGAAAGTGATAATGGTGAAGTCTTGTGTGTAGGTAGTATTGCCGAGCTCGAAGCCTTGTCTGGCACCAAAGTGACCGATCTCCACAAACATTTAGTCGATCCGATTACGATTGTGAAAGATGGCGTGACCTATCGTCGTATTCCTGAGGTGCTCGACTGCTGGTTTGAGTCGGGGAGTATGCCGTATGGTCAAATGCATTATCCATTTGAGAACAAAGAAAAATTTGAAGCGACCTTCCCAGCGGAGTTTATCGCCGAAGGGCAAGATCAGACGCGTGGCTGGTTTTACACCCTCCATATTTTGGCAACGGCGCTCACTGGCGGAAAAAAGCCAGCGATTACCAGCACCAAAAAGAGTGTACCAGCCTTTAAGCATGTGATTGTGAATGGGATTGTGCTCGCTGAAGATGGTAAGAAGATGAGTAAGCGCTTGAAAAACTATCCAGAGCCAGATTTAATCCTCGAAAAATACGGCGCTGACGCCGTGCGTTTTTATCTCGCTTCGTCGCCAGTGATGGAAGCGGAAGCGCTGAACTTTTCCGAGGCTGGGGTGCGCGAAGTGTACGGCAAAGTGGTGAATACACTCGCTAATGTGCTCGAGTTTTATACGATGTTTGCTGATGGTGCTCCAAAAAAATTGGCACCAAAGCATGTGCTCGACAAATGGGTGTTAGCCAAGCTCCAAGTCTTGGTGCGTGATGTGACACAAAGCATCGAGGCCTACAAATTGGCTGACGCTACTCGACCTATCTTGGATTTTATTACCGAAGTCTCGCAGTGGTATGTGCGTCGCAGTCGTGACCGCTTCAAAGGTGATGATCAAAAAGACAAAGAGCAGGCGCTCGCGACACTACATGAAGTGTTGGTGACGCTGTCCAAAGTTATGGCACCATTTACGCCGTTTATTGCTGAAAAAGTATTCCAAACAGTGACCGGCGAGAAGAAAAGCGTCCACTTAGAAATGTGGCCTGAGGTGTCTAAAAAATTAGTGAATGAAGAAGTGCTTGCCGAAATGATTTCGGCTCGCTCTATGGTGGAACTGGGCTTGGCTCTGCGCGCTGAAGCTGGGCTCAAAGTGCGCCAAGTG
This sequence comes from uncultured Gammaproteobacteria bacterium, assembly GCA_964442985.1. Classification (GTDB taxonomy): domain Bacteria; phylum Patescibacteriota; class Patescibacteriia; order Magasanikbacterales; family GWA2-37-8; genus 2-02-FULL-45-10. The sequence goes on along the minus strand of CAYUBH010000005.1, from coordinate 16,123 downwards.
TTGAGCGAATTCTCAATCGGCATGAGCAAAATTGAGCGCTCCAACACTAATAGTGATTTTTCCGAGAGCATGCTCCAGATGATTGCTGATGAATTAAATGTTAAACAGGTGACTATTGGCGACAAGGCTCCAGAAGGCACTGCATGGAAACGCAAAGAGAGTGGTCCAGCAGTGGTGGCGCTCAACACTGAGCTCACTGACGAATTAAAACGCGAAGGTTTGGTGCGTGAAGTTATCCGTACGATTAATAATTTGCGCAAAGAGCAGAAATTGACGATTGAAGACCGGGTGGTGGTGGTCTACGACACTACCGATACCGAACTTGTCGAACTTTTCAAGACAGCCGGTGACGAAATTAAGAAAAATGTCTTAGCCAAAGAGCTGCAGGCAGGAAAAAATAGTGGCACTGAGCTTGAAATAGACGGGCGAAAAGTGGTAGTGACGCTACAGAAATAAGACGCAATAAAAAACCAGCCTCTAAGGGCTGGTTTTTAGTTTAGTGAGTTGATTCGGCGGGCTTTTCTGGATAATAGAATTCGTGTTGGGCAATTTTTTGACAGCCCCAGCGCTCTTTCCAGCCGTAGTCGCCAGCAAAGGCGTCAAATAGGGTACAGCCTTGGGTAAGAGCATCTTCCACTTTGCGCAGGTGAACAAATTCGCGCAAGTTTTTGTCGGCGTTCGGGCTAAAACCGCGATTGACCGAGCAATAGGTGTGGCCATTATAGACCAAGCCCATCGTGATAGCATGAATTTCGCCAGCTACCCGGAAGGTGAGGAGGCGTGGCTTGATAGTGGCGTACGGCTTGGTGAGTAAATCGGTAAAAATTTCGTTGCGATTCGGGCGATCTTGAAAAGCAACGGCACCACCATAAGCCTGAACGTTCCACTCCAAGAAGAGGGGGATGTTAGCAAACTCATTTTCGGTGACAGTGATGCCCGGCTCAGCTACTTTTTTGATACGCTTCACTAATTTTTTCTTGGTCTCACCACTAAAAATACTTTCGATGTATTCATCGGTAGTTTTGAAGGTAAGTGGGAGAACATATTTATAGCCTTGCACCGATAGAGCAGTGGTGAACGGATCGTTGCCGCGAATATATTCGAGGACAACTGGTTTGCCGAGTGTTTTGCTGTAGTCGTAGAAGGCCGGGATTGAGTTTTCATAGCCTGGGGCCGTAAAAACTCGGTTGTCTTCCATATAATTACTACCAAAGCATTCTAAACAACCGCGTGCCTCATTGTATTGAAGTGGGAGCAGGCCAACAAGCTTGGCGCCGTCATGTCCAGCGATAAAAAACAATTCTTTTTGATGATAGCGATGAAAAGCAAAACGAAAATCCCAATCGTCGTAGATAGTTTCGGCGGGGGTGAGAGCTTTCCAAGCTTTTTCAGCTTCGGCAATGTCTTTGATGAGCGTAAACGTGAGTTGGCTCATAGATAATAATTAGATAAGCGGGTTACGAGTTTGGTAGCGCTTCACAGCTGTGGCAATAATTTCTTCAAGCACACTACCGTAATCTAGGCCGATAAGTTTAGCGTTTTTTACCAGTGATGAATGGGCACTGAGCGTTGGATTTGGGTCAGCTTCGAGCACGTACGGGTTGTCATCTTTATCTACGCGAATTTCTACGCGACCGTAATCACGACAGCGCATAATTTTGTAGGTATCAAGCGAGATTTCGGTGAGGAGGGCTTGGAGTTTTTCACTAATATTTTTGACTGGATTTTGAATAACAATTTTTTCGTAAGCTTTGTTACTCTTTTGGCGACCGTCGCGAGCAAAGATATGCCAATAGTTGCGAGGCATTTTATCAAAACGAGCGCGAGACAGCGGAAGAACACGTAAATCATCGGAGCTGTTGCCGAGAATATAAGCAACGTATTCATCGCCTTCAATATATTCCTCGACGAGCGCTGGGCGGCGGAGTTCGGTCAAAACATATTTAAGTTGCTTTTCTAATTGTTTTTTATTGGTAACCACTGAGGCGTTAGTGATGCCGATAGAATTGTCGGTATCACCTGGCTTGACGATGAGCGGATAGCGCAGTTCTGGATTAATGGTATCAGCCAGGGTATAGGCGTAATCCCATTTAGCAGTAGGGATATTGTGGTAGCTGAGAAGTTTTTTCATGCGAATTTTATCGCGACCGAGCGCTAAGTTGGTGGAGTTAGTGCCGGTGTAGGGGATATGGAGGCTTTCGAGGAGGGCGGCGGCCTGTGGCTTGAGCCCTTCATCATTACTCACGCCTTCGCAGACATTCAAGACAAGATCGATATCGCTGTGGGTGAGCTTGTAGAAAGTTTTGGAGAGGTTGTTGAAATCAAGCAGGGTGGTGTAGTAGCCAAGGTCGCGCAACTTCTTTTCGATTTCGAGCGCTGACAGGCCATTGTCAACTGACATTTTGTAGTTAGCGATGTTCGCCGCAATACCGATATGCAAACGACGCTGATCTTTGATAGAAATGTGGCGAACCTTTTCAATTTTGGCAGTTTGCATCAACAAATCTTTTTTCATCACCGCTGCTGATAGACGATTTTTGCGCGCGGTTTTACCAAGCGACGATTCTTCATTGAATTCGGCAATTTTGTAGCGGATAAACGTCAACGCTTCGCGCATATTATCTTGCGCGTCGAGCAGGTTGTCGCCAGAGACAGTAATCCAGCCTAAACTATCGTAGCCTTCTGGTGGGTGAAGCACGGGGTCGCCAGTTTCTTTGGACAGGTGCATTTCTTCTAAGTATTTTTTGAGCTTGAGCTGTTCGTCAACATCGAGCTCAACTAAAATACCGGAAAATTCTGGCTGTAAATCCCAACCAACGATATATTTTTTTGGAGCGGCTGGCTTGTCGATTTTGATATGGACGCCCAGAGCAATTTTGGCAGCATATTCCACAAAATCCACATCCCAAGCGCCTTTGATATAGGAATAAATATAGTCACCACCCATGCGCATGTTGACTTCAATTGGGTAGGCGGTGCCTTTACTGATTTTGGCTTCAAAATGAATAATAGCGTTCTGAATACCTAGTTTTTCTAGGGTTTCTTCGGCCATGCTGATCAATTTATCCTGGTCAGTTGTTGGGAGACCGGACGGAATTGACTGGCCGCTATCAAGGAAAAAGCGATCACGGGTTTTGTTGAAGTTGTCGGAGATAGTATGGAATTTAATTTTGCCGTTTTGAAGAATGATATCAATATCGACTTCTTCGCCATCAATATATTCTTCCACCAAGAGGTCAAGATTTTCCCACTCTTGTGCTAGCCAGTTGGTTTTGGCGCTATTTTTAATATATTCGTAGGTCTCTTCAATATCTTTGCGGTTTTCTACTTTCACCACAAAAAAACTAGCCGCACCATAGACCGGTTTCATCACCATTGGGTACTGCATTTTTTTCTCAATCTGAGAAATACTCTTGTTGCCGGAAAATAATTTGAAACGAGGAGCGGCAATGCCGTTGGTGTTACAAAAATCACGGAACAAATATTTATTTTTGGTTTTTTTGGCAATTTCATAGGGGATACCGATCCAGCCAAAGGTGTCGGTGAGGCGAGAAGTGGTAAGAATCGCTTCTTCCCAGAAAGTCAGCGCACCTTCAATGGTGACGCGAGGGTGGGAAGCAAGAAAAGTCTTCACACCTTCAATAGACTCTTTGGCATTGTTAGGGTCGGCGACAATCCAATGGTCAACATAGGGCTGGAGAGCAGCCACTTTTTCTTTGTTAAGACAAACGATGTTGAGCCCCAGCTTTTTGAGCTTGTGGACGGTAAAACGCTTGCCGGCGTTGCCAGCATGGACGAGGAGAATGGTGCGACCTAGAAGGGTAGTGTTTTCGGTCATAGAAATATAAAAAGCTATAGGGTGATAGCTTTAAAAAAATGCTTTATATTAGCCAAAAAAGAGATACCATGGTAAGCGGACAGGTGTATCGTCTTTGGGGCATAAAAATTGCGGAAAATAGGACTTTTCACACCCCTACAGTCTAGCAAAAAAGAGGCTTTTTGTCAATCAAAGAACGGGGGCGGTTTGATTGACAGTTGAGGCATTTTTCTCTAGTATAGAGGCAGATAGTTATATCTCTAATATCACTTTTGTATGATGACGGTTGAAGAAATTTTTAAACTCGGAATTAAGCTTGGTAAAGAGTATGATCCTCGGGGAGTAAAGGGTGTGGAGCGTCATTTGGCGCGGACTAAAAAGCAATTTGCGAGCCTTCCTCCAAGCGAAAAAGACTATTTTGACGAAGACAGGCTCACCAATCCGTATCCGGATTGTGCTGTTCATGTTAATGATGGAAAAACTAAAGTAAAGCGAGTGCTCGCTGGTATTGATATCACCGCGAGCGATATTTTACTAGCGAGCCAACTCAATGAACGTGGTAAAAAAATTGATTTAGTTATTTCGCATCATCCGGTGGGCAAGGCGCTCGCTAATTTGCACGAAGTGATGGACATGATTGTAGATGTCTATGAAGAAATGGGGATTCCGGTGCATATCGCCGAGAAAATGTTTGAAGAGCGAGTCAAAGAAATCGGTCGAGGAGTGCATCCAAGCAACCATTTTTCAGTGGTGGATGTTGCTCGAACACTTGGTATTAATTTTATGACCACGCACACCATCACCGACAACATGGTCAACGATTTTCTTATTCGTCATTTTGAAAAAGCTAAACCAGAAGTACTTGGTGATATTCCGAACGCCTTGCTTGAGCTCGAAGAGTTTAAGATTGCCAAGAAATATGGCGCTGGACCAAAGATTGTCGCTGGCGCACCACACAACCGAGTGGGTAAATGGTATGTAGAAATGACCGGTGGTACCAACCCTTCGGCCAAAGTCTATGAGCCCCTGTCAGACTATGGGGTGAGCACCGTGGTAGGGATGCATATGAAAGATGATGCGATTAAAACAGCCAACGACAGTCGCCTCAATGTGGTTATTAGCGGGCATATGTCTTCGGATTCACTCGGGATGAATATCTGGCTTGATGAATTGGAGAAAAAAGGTATTGAAGTTATTCCGGTTGGGGGGCTCATTCGGGTGAGTCGCAACAAAAAGAAGCGCTAACCTATGATTGCTCTTATTCGAGGTACGGTTATTAGAAAAAATGACAGTGAATTGGTTATTATGACCACCGGTGGCGTTGGCTACCGAGTTTTGGCGTCGCCGTCGGCGGCGATGACAGCGGTGGTGGGGACAGAAATAGCTCTAGATACCTATTTATCGGTCAAAGAAGATGCGCTCGATCTCTTTGGTTTTGCCAACGCTGCCGAAAAAGGATTGTTTAAGAATTTTTTGACGGTCAGTGGCGTCGGGCCGAAGACCGCCCTTCATCTACTCGCTCTCGGTAGTGTAGAAGAGACCACCATGGCCATTGGACGCGGTGACGTCGAGTATTTGACCAAAGTGAGTGGTATTGGAAAAAAGACCGCTGAGCGCATTGTGGTGGA
>CAYUBH010000005.1:0-10578 GCA_964442985.1 uncultured Gammaproteobacteria bacterium | reverse complement strand
TGCTAACCATCCAGACCGTGATTTGCTAGAAAAAATGAACTCCTTTCTTTTTAAAGAAAGAAAAGATATTTTAAAAAAATGGATGATAGGCGAGTATACTAGTGAAGAAATACACTGCAAGCTAGCAGAAGAGTGTGATAGTGACTATGAGACAATTTGGAAAATTTTTGTAAAAGACTGTGCCGAGATAGATGTTTCACAAGCAATTCTTCGAGAACTTGAAAGATATAAAAGTACGCACTGGATTATCTTAAGTACAGATAATATGGACAGTTTCGATAGGTTTACCTTGCCAGCCCACAAAGAATTGAATATTTTTGATAAAATCGACAACTCATATACTTTGCGGTCGCTAAAAAAAGACAAAAACGGAGAGTATTTCAGCGTTCGGGCTAAAGAATTCGGTATTCCTTTAAAAAGTTGTTTCTTTATAGATAATACTCAGGCTGTTTGTGATATTTTTTCTAATCTTGGAGGAAAGAGTATTTGTGCTAGCGGTGAGAAAGTGGTAATCGATGCTTTGAGAAGTGCTATTCACTAAATGTGTTTTGAGGAAAAGAAAAAGCCCTACATTGGTAGGGCTTTTTCTTTTTGAAGAATAGTTATTTTGGCCTGCTCACCACGATTATAGCCACCAATGGTGCCGTCGGAGCGAATCACGCGGTGGCAGGGGATTTCTGGGTCGAAGTTTTTGTTAAGCGCGTTGCCGACAGCGCGAGCCGAAGCCGGTTTGCCGATACGTTCAGCCACTTTTTTGTAGGTGAGTGTCTGTCCTTTGGGAATTGCTCTGACCACTTCAAAGACTTGTTGTTGAAAAGCGGTGAGCATAGAGGTTAGCGTAATTTTTCACGTAGTAATCGCTCGATAACAACCGGATCAGCGCTACCCTCGGTGGCTTTCATCGCCATACCGATTAAGAATTTGATGAGCGGTTCTTTACCAGCCTTGAATTGAGCCACTTGTTGTGGGTTGTTGGTAATAACATCATCAACGATTGTGCCAAGCTGACTTTCGTCGCTAATTTGGCCATAGCCTTTTGATTCCATAATATGAGTTGGGTCACTATCCACGCCAGATTCAATCATTTCGAGCAAAATTTTCTGAGCATTGGTGGAGTTGACGCGGTTCATGTAGACCAAAGCGACGAGCTCAGCAAAATTTTCTGGTTTAATTTTAAGTGCGCGGATATTTATTTTGCGCTCGTTCATAGCACCCATCAAACGACTGGTAATCCAACCACCAGCCAGGCGAGCCACCTCGCTCCGTGATTTAGCTGCGGCGCCAGATTTGGTTTTTTCGCCAGTTCTAGTGAGGAGGTCGCTTTCAGATAGATCCTCCAGCCAAGCATTGAGCTCACTCATCACTTGTTCGGTGTATTCGGCCCACTCTTTGTCGGCGGTGAGGATATAGGCGTCGGCCAACGAGAAGCCATATTCAGCAAAAAAGCGATTGCGACGAGCAATTGGCATTTCGCCGATTTGAACATGAGGCTCAATAACCGCTGGTTCAAATGGGGGAATATCTGGCTCAGGGAAATAGCGGTAATCAGCGGCTGTTTCTTTGTAGCGCTGATGAACGGTACCTTGTTTGGTGTCGTCCCAACCGCGAGTTTCTTGTTTCCAGCTTTCGCCTTTTTCAATCATCGCTGTTTGGCGTTTAATTTCAAACTCAATCGCTTTCTCAACTGCACGGAAGGAGTTAATATTTTTAACCTCCACTTTTGGGTTAAGTTTTTTACCAGGAGCTGGTTTAATTTCACCGTGTTCGTAGATAAACGAGCCCTCTTCCTGAAGAGAAATGTTGGCTTCACAGCGCATTTGCCCCTTTTCCATATCCGCGTCACTCGCGCCGAGATAGCGGAAGACGAGCTGGAGCTCTTGGCAATAGGCTTTGGCTTCCACAGCACTTTGAATATCTGGGTCAGAGACAATTTCTACGAGCGGAACACCGGCGCGATTAAAATCTACCAAGGTGGTGCTGCCAGAGCCATGATTCAATTTAGCAGTATCTTCTTCGAGGTGCATGCGACGGATGCCGATGGTCGCTGAAGTGCGATGGTTTTTTTCGTTGGTAAAACTAAGCTCTACCCGACCATGTTCACCAATTGGTTGGTCGTATTGAGAAATCTGGTAGCCTTTTGGTAAGTCTGGATAAAAATAATGTTTGCGATCAAATTTGCTGACCTTGGCGATGGTGCCACCGAGCGCTTTGGTGATGCGCATGGTGGAGACGATCGCTTCGCGATTTGGTACCGGCAAGGTGCCTGGGTGAGCCAAGCAGATTTCGCAAATGTTAACGTTTGGCGTATCAATAAACGGATTATTGGCACAGCTACAGAACATTTTAGAGCGGGTATTCATTTCAACATGGACCTCAAGCCCAATAATCGGAATGAGTTTTGGCATAGTATAGCGTTACAAGTAATGTACATACGTTAGCATTTGGTGGGGTTTTTGGCAATATAAAAAGAGCCCCGACTTAGTCGAGGCTCTTGGAGGCAAAAAAACCAGTAATTAGGCCATTTGTGGAGGGACAACCGGGGTAGAAACAGTCGGCATTGGGTTCTCTTTGGCGCTATGGAACAAGATGGTGGTGACCAGGATTGGCAAAGGCAGGTAGACAGCCATTCCCGCATTAACAAAGATGTCGGTAATAACACCACCAATAACTGAGTCGGCTGAAAAAACGTTGCTAAGTAGGAGGCCAAGACCCACGACCACGACGAACAAGGTAAGACCAAAAACAAGATTAGGAAAGAAAAAGCGCCACCACATTTTCCACCAACGACCGCTCACCAAAGCCTTACTAGCACTGAGGGCCTCGGTAATATGGGCATTTTTAAGTAAGATTTCTTGACTAACAAACATAAGCCAGATACTAAAGATGATACCTGGAATAATAAAAGCGATAGTACCGCCGATAACAATTAAAGCGACCAAAATACTGGCCCCAACGACACGAGGAAGATATGTTTTTGCCTGAGAAAGGGCCGTCTTCCACTCCGGAGCCGATTGATTGAGAGATAGGGCTGAAGCGGTGAGCACGAAACCGTTTGTTATCCAGATAGACAGAAGCGCGCTGATGAGTGGGATGATTAGAACGATTAAAACACCAGACACAACACCAGGCAGATAGCTCACGAGAGCTAAATCAAGGTAGGGGATGGCGAAGTTGATAATAAAAAGAAAAGCAATAAACGGTAGGAGTTTTCTAAAGTTCGTTTTGTAGAGATTCCAACTGGTGTTAAGAATCTCGGGGGCGCTCATGAGCATACTAATTACTTAAGAATAGAAGATAAAAATTCGATAGATTGCGCTTTCATTGTAGCAATTTCTGCGGTCGCTGGCAAATAGTGAAGCGTGGTACCACGATCGGTAAAAAGATGCTGGTAGTCAGGGTTGTGGAAGCCTTGGGTGGCTTTTTCCAAGAAATCGAGACGCTCAAAGATGGCGTCGTCTTGTTTACCGGCGCGGGATCCCAGGCGCTCCACGGCCTGCTTTGGTGGGATATCAAGAATTACCAGATGATCGGGGCGGTGGGTGAGAGCTAGAGCGTTGCCAGGAAGCTCGGCGAGCGTTTTGAGAGGGAGAGTGCCCGAGAGCGCCTGATAACAAAGCGATGTGCTAATACCGCGTACCTGAATAATACATTTACCGTCTTTCAGAGCCGGAATAATTATTTTTTCGTACTGCACTAAGCGGTCGAGTGAAAAAGCTTGGGCAATGGCGAGCTCGGAATAGTTGGTGCCATTGCGAGTAAGCTCTTCGCGGATAACTTTACCTATCCCAACATAGGTTGGCTCGTTGGTAAAAATAAAATCATAGGCTTTGAGCTCTGCTGGTTCGGGGTAGTGACCATTTTTTTTGCAGTAGTCGCGAACATCAAACAAGCCGTTACCTTGTGAGGTCAAAAAATCTTTCCAACCGTCAGCAATCGTATCTTTGCCGCTCCCGTCAATGCCATCTACCATGATAAATTGGCCGTTCATAGTCGTGTATAGGTGACAAAGGAAAACCCAGGGTGATCTTCACGAGACGATTCGCGCCATACAGCCCGGTCAATGACTGGGAAAAAAGCATCACCATCAACGGTTTGATCGACGTGGGTGATATAGAGAGTGTCAGCCAAGTCGATTGTTTCGGCGTAGATAGTAGCCCCACCAATACTCATAACATCCTGTCCTTGGAAATGGGCCAAAGCTTTTTCAATAGAAGAAAATACCAGCACACCTTCTGGGACAGGGTAGCTAGCTTGGTGGGTAATTACCACATTGGTGCGCTTGGGGAGAGGGCGGAATCGCTCTGGAATAGATTCCCAGGTTTTGCGTCCCATAAGCACAATTTTGCCAGTGGTGAGATCTTTAAAATGCTTTAAGTCTTCGGGGATAGTCCAAGGCAGAGTATTATTTTTTCCAATACAGTTATTTTTGGCGACAGCAGAAATGAGAGAGAGTGACATAGGCTAGACAGCAATTTCAAAAGCAATTTTTGGGTGGCTCTGGTAACCGTTTAGGACCGTTTGGTCACTTCGCCACTCAAAGATAGAGGTGAAATCATTAGTGGTAATGGAAGGAAGGGGATAGGTGTTTGGGTCGCGAGTCAGTTGTTCGCGGGCGCCGTCGAGATGATTAACATAGATATGGACATCGGCTAAAAAACCAACTAGGCGACCTTCCTCTAGGCCAGCTTCTTTGGCGAGGAGGTGAAGGAGGATAGCGTAGCTGGCAATATTGAATGGCAAGCCAAGCATGGTATCAACCGAGCGTTGGTTCCAAAGCAGATTAAGACGGCCGTTAATAACGGTCACTTGAAAAGCATAATGGCAGGGTGGCAAACCCATTTCAGAGAGCATTGATGGGTTCCAAGCATTCACAATCATCCGACGGTCGCTCGGGTTTGTTTTGAGTGTTTCCACCAGCTTTTTGAGCTGATCAACGCCCTGCCCGGTGTAATCAGTGTCGTAGCTCGTGTAGGGAGCGTTGAAATGACGCCACTGGAAGCCGTAAATCGGGCCAAGGTCGCGTTCTTTTTGCATCGCCTCTTTGGCTTCGGGGGTGTGGCCGTAGGGGGCCTTTTTAGGGTGGGCCCATTCGTCCCAAATATGATTGTTGCGTTCTTGGAGCCACTGTTTGTCGGTGATGCCTTTTATAAAAAACTCGAGCTCAGAGGCAATAACTTTAAACGGCATTTTTTTGGTGGTCAACAGCGGAAAACCACGACTCATATCATGCTCAAACATAGCGCCAGCAATCGCTAGAGCGTCAACGCCAGTGCGATTATGTTTGCGTTCGCCCGTATCAAGAACTTTTTTAACAATATCGAGATAGTTTTGCATACAGGTGCGATTAAAAAAGAGGTTTGTTCAAAATATCCCAGAGACGACCAAGACGAGTTGATGGTTTTGACGGCGTTGCTTTCCTGACAAGCCTTTGCTTTCGTTTCTCAGCAGTTTCATTGTCTATTTTTTTAAGGAAAATAGTTCCCGAGCCCGTCGCTTCGGGTAAAATTTGGTCACCGTATGTTTTGGCAATAAACATTTTTAAATCAGGAGGAATAGTATATTTGGTGCCAAAAGTAAGAAGCGCGTCTTGGAGTGCCCCACCACCATAACGTTTGCTGTCGACCATATGAAGCAAGAATTTTCCGTATAATTCTTTGGATGTGTCAGACAAAGCGTTGAAATCTTCGGAAATAGTCGGGTGAACGTCGGCGTGTTCTTTGTTTTTAACAATAATCGGTTCAGATGTTGTTGGAATTTCTAAAGCAGGCAGTTTTTCAACTGGTTTTTTTGCTTGCTCTTCGACTGGATTGTGACGAAAATGTTCCATAGTGTACGTATTATGATCCAGTTGAACCGAAACCTCCACGAGAAGAAGCGTTCATGGCGCTTACTTCAACCCACTCAGCTCGTTCAATTTTGACAAATGCAGCCTGCGCTAAGCGTTCACCACGCTCCACTGTTACTGGCGTGTCTTGAAAATTAAAATATTGCACCAAAATTTCATCGGTTTCGCCGCAATAATCTTGATCGATGAAGCCGAGAATAGCGATGAGCCCTTTTTTCTTGGGTGTGCTCGAGCGATCTTTGAGCATGAGGACATAGCCTTCTGGAACCTGGATAATTACGTTGCCAGGCACTCGGCCAATATCGCGAGGGGGGATGGTCGTTGTTTCGCGAGCGAGGATATCAAAGGCTACTGCCCCGGGTGTCTGGTATTCGGGGAGGGGAAGAGTAGTATCGACACGTTTAATGGTAATTTTCATGGTAAAAAAAGAGGTACTAGAGCTTCACCCATAGTAACAGAAAGACCTTAGTTTGCCAACTAAAAAAACCTGCGTAAATACGCAGGTTTTTGAGTGATGTGTGGACAGTTTTATTTCCAGAATTGCCACCATTTTTTCTCGCGAGCCTTAGCTTTTTTGTCAGCTTCAGCGCTCATAGCGTCGAGTGTTTCGTCGACATGCGTTTTGTCTGGCATATAGCGGAAGTCTGGGCGGATTCGTTGTTTCCAGTATTCAGCTTCACTCAAGCTTTTGCCAGCGCGGATAAGTTCGCGAGCGGCAGCCATGTTGCCTGCCTCCAGGGCGGCAAAATTTTGGGCCTCCTCAGACGATTTACTCTTGAGTGATTTTTCAAAAGAGTCAGCTTTGGCGACCAGATAGGCGGTATCCATGGCGTCAAACAAGTTTTTCCATTTCTTGTATTCTCCACGCTCTTCTTTGGTCAGGCGCATTGTCGGCTTTAGTTCTTGGTCAACGTGAACAGAATTATTATGAGGCGATTTATAAACAATAGAAGGTGATTTTTTCTGGTCAGGCTCTTCGGTTTTTGCGGTGTGGTGTTTCTCAGATTTTTCTGGCTGTGGAACGGACTCTTCTTTTTTATAGACAGACCGGCCTTTAGCCATTTTTTTAGGTTGGTTTACACTCAATTCTTTGGTGTAGCTGTCGTAATCCTGTGAACCAGTCATTTTGGCCGCAATCATCTCGCGGGTAGGGAGCATGGTTGGGTGATTTTCGATAATGAAATCTTGAGCTGACTGTAAATCTTCTTCGGAAACGCCAACCGACAATAATTCAGCCATATCCTCGGCCATGGTTTGTTTGGTAGCCCAGCCATCATAGAGGTTATCAAACATCTTTTCAGCGCGAGCGATAACGTCTTTACCAAAACCAGCCTTTTTAATTCTTTTGGCAAAAGCAGCCTTTTCACGATGAGTTTTTTCCATCAGAGCCTGCTCTTCGCGAGCCACATCTTTAGGAGTTTTCTTGTGCTCGGCTTTGGCGAGGCGGTTATCTAGTTGTGCTAAAAGAGCATCTTTCTTTTTATCAAGAGAGCTAGCCTCTTTTTTCTTGTTTGCTGATTCAGAAGATTTTTTTGTTAAGGCCGCTTTCTTTTTTGCCACCTCTTGATCGTATTCTTCTTGGGTTATTTCTTCAGCAACAACATAATTACCTTTTTCAATCGCTTCTTTGTCCTCTATTTCATCAAGAACTTGTTGGTCAGTCATTTTCTCATCTTCGCCTTCATCAAACAAGGCTTTGCTACTCATATCTTCTTGAGCAGTGTCCAGGCGGGCGAGGGAAGTATCTACTTTTTTAACGAGCTCAGCGTTATGCGATTTGTATTCCTTTAAAAGACTGTCAATTTCTTTTTCAATTTCAAGCATTTTACCCAAATCTTCATGGTCGCCTTTATCAATCATGGATAAAAATTTTTGTAACGCAGAATTAGCGCGATCATGTAACCCAACAGCCGCCGCCTCATTGGCGCGGATATGGTGGGTAACTTCGTGTGCCATTTCAGTTGGGGATCCTTCGATCTTCTCAGCCTTGGCTGGCTTGGCCACCTCGGCGTTGTCTATGCTTAATTGATCGAGAGCTTCTGTATTTCGATACATACTCCTTTAGGCTAATTTTTTAATTTTTTTGCGAATGTCGGAAGCTTTTTTCTTTTCAGCTTTTTCAAGAATAGTATGAGCTAGCCTGTCGAGTGCTTTCATTTTTTTGACGTAGCCCATATACAAATCATCGGCCTGCGATTGGATACTGACAACGAGTTGCTTGAAAGCGGATTTTTTCATAGAAAAAGTTAAGTGACTCTAGTATACCAAAAATCAGAAAAGTGCGCCAGAAAAAAGACTGCCCTGGGGAGGCAGTCTGGTGATTATTGGTATTTTTTGAGTAGTTTTTCTAGAGAACTATGCAATTCTTCTAGCGTTCCGTTGTTGTTAATTCGTTCTTTGGCGTGGGGGATAACATCAAGGATGCTGAGCTCAGTGGAGCGCTGGTGGTCGGCTAGAAATTGTTCAAACGTTTTGGTAGCATCGTCGCTATTTTCTCCGCGTTTGATCAATCGGTCGTAGCGAGCGCGTTCGTCAGCAAAAATTTCGACTAACACGAAGTTGGGAAGGGGGAGGAGGTGAGCGATATCGGCCAAACGGCGGATACCGTCAATGACAATCAGTGGTTTGTTAGCCGAAGCAGCGTCTTTAGCCACCGCTTTAGCCAAGGTATCTTCGCCAAAGGTGGTGCGGATACATTCCGACATTTTAATAAGATTGTCGCGAGATTGTTCTAAATAGACTCGGCTCGCTAAGTCACGAAGAATAGTAGAAAAGCGAAACGTGCTGGCGCCATGTGCGTCTTGGTAGTATTTGGTGGCCGTACCCTTTCCGCTGGCAAGTAGACCGGTGAAGCCGAAGATAACATTGGACATAGAGTGTTTAGGAAGTAGCAATCTTTTCCTTAGTTGCCTCAGAAACGTATTGACGATAGGTAATACCAGCAGCGTCAAACAGGCGACGAGCAGCTTCGGCAGCATCAAGATTATGGTATTCTTTTTCGTAAATCAATTCTTTAATACCGTTTTGAATCATAGTCTTGGCGCACTCGTTGCACGGGAAGAGAGTGCAATAAACCTTGCAACCTTCGGTGGATTTATTGGCGTTATAGATAGCATTTTCTTCGGCGTGACAGATATAGGCGTATTTGGTGTCCAAAAAAGAGCCTTCGCGTTCCCATGGTAGAACACCATCGGCAATGCCACGAGGGAATCCGTTGTAGCCGAGCCCAACCACGATGTTATTAGAAGTAGCGACCACAGCACCGGCCTGAGTGGATGGATCTTTGGAGCGTTCCGCGATAACATGCGCCATACGCATAAAGCATTCATCCCAAGAAATAGCATTCGTTCGAGCGTGTTGCATAGAGGTGAAGTTAAAAGTGAGGGTAGTATAAGGACGAGGGGCTTGGCTGTCAAACAAAAAACTCCGATTGCTCGGAGTTCTTTGTTTTGTAGCGTTTAGGCAACGTCTGACAAACGAATGGCTGGACCCATAGTAGTTTTTACTACCAAGTTTTGGATATAGGTGCCTTTAGAAGAGCTTGGTTTTGCTTTTTTCAAAGCGTCGATGAAAGCAGTAATGTTTTCAGCGAGTTGCGCATCAGTGAAACTCACTTTGCCAACGAGTTGATGAACATTGGAAGTATCATCGTTTTTGAAAGTAACTTTACCTTTCTTCAATTCTTCAATCATTTTCTTCAAGTTTGGAGAAACGGTTTCAGTTTTTGGGTTTGGCATCAAACCTTTTGGACCGAGCACTTTCGCGACAGCGGCCATTTTCGGCATCATATCAGGAGTGGTAACAGCGATTTCAAAATCGAATTTACCAGTGTCTTTGATACGTTTGATATCTTCTTCGGTGCAAACAACGTCAGCACCAGCGTCTTTAGCTTCTTTTTCTTTTTCAGCAGTGACAAAAGCGGCGATTTTTTTGGTCTTACCAGTGCCGTGTGGCATAGCGACTGTTGCGCGGATTTGTTGCTCACCCTTTTTTGGGTCGATGCCCAAGTTAGCGTGGATTTCGACAGAAGCGTCGAACTTCACACCACTGGTTTCTTTAAGTAATTTGACAGCCTCAGCGAGCGGGTAGACCTTGTTTTTGTCTACTTTAGCCTTGATAGCGTTCATTCGTTTTGACATACAGGTATGTATGATAGTGGTAATAGCCTCCGGATGGCGGAGTCCCACCTGAATTAAAGTAGGTCTAGTATAGGTAAAATGGGGGTTTTTGTCAAGTATCCGGGGGTTTCGACCTCAAAAACCTTGACAAAAGTGCTATACTACGGTAGTATGGTCTGTTCGACCAAACTATTTCCCCTCGGCCACAAGCCGACAACCATAAGAGAGGAGGGGTAGCGTGTTCAAACACCCACACCCCGACGGATCGTCGGACGCACCAGAGAGAGTGCGTTTTAAAGACTATGTAACACTCATCGGGTCGTCAAAAGCCCGACGAAGACGAGAAAAAGGAGACATTTTTTTCGATCTGCTATGTGTTCGTTTTCAAGAGCAGGTAGCCAAAGATTTCAACCTGGAAAATCCCGGTCGAGCTCTGGTCAATCGACGAATTCGCTACAAGATCCTCCACCCCGCGGCACTGCAGCTGTTCCTGGCTATCAAACGTGAAGTGGAGAATTCGAGCGAGTAATTGGTGGGGAGCAGACGATCGCCCCACACCGCTGTGTTGAGAAAGTATTTCTCCATAGAGCGGTGGCGATCTTCAAAAAAACATCC
>CAYUBH010000004.1:19207-30019 GCA_964442985.1 uncultured Gammaproteobacteria bacterium | reverse complement strand
GAGGCGGCCGCGCTCCGCAAAATAGTTCGCCGCTTCGCGGCGAAATGGCTCGGTGGGCAAAAATTAAAGACGGCGGATTTGTTACGAACCCGAGGGTTCGTTCCGATTTTTTGAACAAAAGTTTTGATTTCGTGATAATTTTCCGATTTGCTCAAAAAATCGGCCTGTTTCATATCTAAAATCCATTCCCGCAGGGGTTCGACCCAATTTTTTCTCCCGTTTTCAAAATCTTTCTTCTTTTGTTCCAAAACTGCAGAAGCGAGCAAAATTTCATCTTTCTTTTTGAGATAAGTTTGTTTTGGTATATCACCATCAAGATAAGCAGAAACTAACTTTTCCATTTTCGCTTCTGCCATATTTATTTGTTCGGAAAGATTTTGAAACTCGCTTTGCGATGAGGAATTTTCCTCGTGTTTCCATTCTTTGACTTTCGCCAACATCCAATCGGTCATTTCGTCGCAAAGCGAGATTGTTTGAAGCCGTGCCTTAATTTTGTTCGCAAGGTCAATCTCTTGGATATACGGTTGCGAACAGCGGCCGCGCTTTTTTGAACAGCGATAATAGCGATATTTTGTTCCCCAGCGATTAACCGCCCATTGCGCGGAAATCATCGAGCCGCACTCGGTGCAACGAAATAATCCGGTGAACGGAAAATCATGTTTGGCTCGGCGGTGGCGCGGCCGCTCTTTCGTGCGGAGAATTTTCTGCACGGCTTCAAACAATACGGGAGAAATAATTGGTTCAAAGTTTCCATCAAACCATTCTCCTTTGTGTTTTAAAAATCCGAGATACGCTCTGTTGGTTAAAAGTCGTTTGATGGAAACTTTGGCAAGTGGCGTTCGGTTTTTTGAGACAACGCCGAGATCCGCCAAAAATTGCGCCAGAGAAACAAAAGAATATCCGCCTTTCGCGTATTCCTCAAAAGCCAATTTTACAATCCGCGCTTCGTTCGGGTGCGGTTCAATGTTTCGGTTTAGTGGATTGTTTTGATAACCGAAAGGCGCAAGACCGAGCCATTCTTTCCGTCGCAATTTTTGACGGATTCCTCGTTTAATATTTTCAGCTAAATTGTCGGAATAATACTTGCTTTGTCCGAACGCCACTTGCAACATAAAGAGCCCCTGCGGGGTTGGTTCAAACCAAAATGTCGAAAAGCGCAAAGAAAGAATTTTGTGAGTGTCTACTGCGTAAATAATCCTGCCGCCGTCAATGGAATTACGCGCGAGGCGGTCGGGATGCCACGCCAAAATTCCAATGCCATCGGACTTTTCCACTTTTGCCATCATTTCGCCAAACACTTCTCGCCCCGGTGTTTTTGCGCTTTTCGCTTCTTGAAATTCCTCAAGAATTTCAAGATTTTCTCTACGCGCATATTCTCGCATCTCAAAAAGCTGCGCTTCAATGCTCATAACTTGTCGGTCATCATCTTCCGTTGATTTCCGAGCGTAGAGACAATATTTTGGTTTGATATTCATATTGTTTTTAGATACGAAACAAACAAATCCGCCATCTTTGATTTTTGCTCACCGAGCCATTTCGCCGCGAAGCGGCGAACTATTTTGCGGAGCGCGGCCGCCTCGCGGCCGCGCGGAGCAACGCTTTCAAATCGCGAAGTTTCTATTGGCGGTGATATTTTACACTTTGCGCGAACCTTTTTCGAGCGGAAACAGAACTGAACCGCCCCGCCACCGCTCGCTTCGCTCGCGTGCCCCGCAGGAAAATACTCTTTGCTCTTTTCATTTTGCGCGCGCCGGATTTCTTTTTCTTCTAATGAAAAGAGTGTTTTCCTGCGGGTCTCTGCTCTCAAGTATTCGAGCAGGTGGCGGGGCTTCCAACGCTCGGGCGCGGCGGAATTCCCCCCACACCCCCCTTCCGCCGCGCCCTCGCTTCGGCTGACGGCCAAATTCATTTTTTGCTTCGCAAAAAGCACCGCGGAAAGAACTTTATTTACTTTTCTTAATTTTTGGTGTAGCATTGAAGTAATAGAAAGGAAATATAACCTAATACTTTAATTCTACTACTAAGATATTAGTTATGTCAAACATTACCAAAAATTTAAGAAAACTAAGGGAAGCCAAAGGGCTTTCCCAAGAGAAACTGGCGAGATTGGCCGATGTCGCCAATAATACAATTATCAAAATTGAAGCTGGTAAAAACCAGAATCCAACGCTTGATACTCTCAAGAAAATTGCGAAAGCTCTTGGGATAAGCGTTGACGATTTAATTGAATAAAAATATGACCATACCTGATTATCAATCAATAATGCTCCCTCTCCTCAAATATGCCGGAGATAACCAAGAGCATACAATAAGAGAAGCTATTGAACATATAGCTGACATTTTCAAATTAAGTGAAGAGGACAAAAAAGAAGTTTTGCCAAGTGGCTCGCAATATGTGATTGATAACCGCGTTGGCTGGGCGCGAACATATTTGAAAAAAGCAGGTTTGCTAGAATCGCCAAAGCGTTCATATTTTAAAATTACTTCTCTCGGTCTTGATGTTCTCAAGAAAAATCCAACAGAAATAAATGTAAAATTTCTTGAGCAGTTTCCTTTGTTTATAGAGTTTAGAAATACAAAAAAAGAAAAGGACGAAACTGAAGAACATGAAGTAGAAACAGGCTCAGCGCAAACGCCGCAAGAACTTTTAGAATATGGCTATCAAAAAATAAAGAAAGATTTATCTCAAGAATTATTAGGCTTTGTGAAGCAAAGCTCTCCAAGATTTTTTGAAAAATTGGTTGTAGAGCTTTTGCTTTCCATGGGGTATGGTGGTTCTCGTAAAGACGCTGGTCAAGCAATAGGCCAAAGTGGAGATGGTGGGATAGATGGAATAATTAAAGAAGATAAACTTGGTCTTGATGTAATATACCTTCAAGCAAAACGCTGGGAAAATGTTGTTGGTTCAAAAGAAATCAGAAATTTTGTTGGCAGTCTTGTGGGTCAAAAAGCAAATAAAGGTGTATTTATTACTACTTCTGGTTTTACGAAAGATGCCCTTGAGTATGTGAAAACAATCACACACAAGGTAATTTTAATTGACGGTGACATGCTTACACAATTGATGATCGAAAATAATATCGGAGTTTCAAAAGTAATCAGTTACGACATTAAAAAAATCGATTCTGATTATTTTACTGAAGAATAATTTAATATATAATAAAATAAAAATATGTTACAAAAAATCGATAACTTTTTTGAAATAACAAAGCGGGGTTCAAATTTCAGAATTGAATTATTGGCAGGTCTATCAACTTTTTTGTCCTTGTCATATATTTTCGTTGTTAATCCGGCCATTTTATCCGCGGCAGGAATTAGCACGAGTGCTATTTTCTTTGCAACAATCATAGGTTCAGTAATAACAACGCTGTTTATGGGTTTGTGGGCGAGGTTGCCATTTGCTGTTGCCCCCGGACTTGAGATGAATGCGTATGTTGCCTATGTCGTCGTCGGCGTAATGGGTTTTACTTGGCAAGGTGCGTTAGGCGCAGTCTTCTGGTCTGGTGTTTTAACCGTAATTCTAAGTTTTACTCCGCTTCGAGTAAATGTTGTTAAGGCAATTCCCGACAAACTTAAATCTGGACTAGCCGCGGCTGTTGGCGTTTTTCTTGTTTTGATTGCTTTGAAAGTCAGCGGAATTCTTACCTATGAAGGAATACAAGTCAAAGGTATTGGTTCTTTAACTTCTAGCGCGGCTATTGTATTTTTTGCAGGTTTAATTTTTGTAGCAGTCTTGAAATATTTTAAGGTTCGCGGTGCTGTTCTTTTGAGTATTATCGGCGCGGCAATTGTTGCTCATTTTGTCGGTCTTGGTAATGCGGTTGAGCCAATCAAACTTTCAAAAGATATGTTCGCCGCAACATTTGCGTTTGATTGGCATATAATTTTTAACCCAAAAATTTGGTCAGTAATAATTGTTCTGTTCATTCTTGATTTTTACGGAAGCATTGCGAAATTCATCGGCCTTACGAGAAATACTGCGATAACCGACGAAACTGGAAATGTGCCACGTCTCAAAGAGGGTTTGATTGTTGATGGCGCTGGCACAGTAATTGGTGCCGCAACTGGAACATCTAACCTTATTGCTTATGTTGAGAGTGCGGTCGGTATTGGCGAAGGCGGTCGCACTGGTTTAGTTGCGGTATTTATTGCCGTTCTTATGTCTTTGTTTATTTTTCTGACACCACTGATAAATCTCATTCCAGTTGCGGCAACAACCGGAGCTTTGTTCTTTGTTGGTGCGATGTTGTTTCCATGGAAAGAAATTAAAAATTATCAGTGGATTGATATTGTTGCGGTTTTATCAATGGTAATCGTAACCATCTGGACTTTCGGCCTTGATAAGGCAATGTTCGCGGGTTTTGCTTCTTTTGTTCTCTTGTTTATCTTGACCGGGAAATGGAAACAACTAAATCCTTATTTAATTGGCTCAACGCTCATACTTCTTTTGAGCATTTGGCTATCATAAATTTATGACACAAAATAATTCAAAAAAATTAGTCGCCGATCAGAAAGAATGGAGTGTAGTTGCAAAAGAATTGGAGGCTGAAAATCTAAAACTCGCTTCATACGACAATACTTTAATGTCTGCTGTCGGCGACATTAGAGACAAAAAAGTTTTGGACTATGGCGCAGGCCCTGGCGTTCTCGCCTTAGGTTTGCAGAAAATGGGAGCGAATGTAAAAGTCTGGGATATTAACAACGAAATGCGCGAGAAAGCAGGAGTAAAAATTGGTTCTGAAAATATCTACAATGACATTAGCCAAGTGCCCCAAAACTTTTTTGACATTATTATTTGTAATTTAGTTTTATGTATTGTTCCCGAAGACGAAGTTAAAAATATTGTCGAAAACATCAAAAATTTTCTGAACGAAACTGGCTCGGTATACATCGGTTTTTGTAATCCAAAAATATTTCAGGTCGCCGAAAGTAATCTTGATTTTCGTTTTCCAACAGGCAATAAATACGAGGATAATCATAATTACAAAAAAATTAAGAAAGAGGGCGGATATGAAATTATTGAAACTCACCGTCCGATTGAATGGTACGAAAAAATATATGCTGCAGCTGGTTTAAAATTGGTCGATACTTTGTTTACGCCAGAATACGAACTCAAAGAAAATAAAATCAAAGACTTTATTATTTTCAAACTTCAAAAATAATGCGGTGCGCCAGCTAACGCTGGCATGAATTTGGCCGTCAGCCGAAGCGAGGGCGCGGCGGAAGGGGGGTGTGGGGGGAATTCCGCCGCGCCCGAGCGTTGGAAGCCCCGCCACCTGCTCGAATACTTGAGAGCAGAGACCCGCAGGAAAACACTCTTTTCATTAGAAGAAAAAGAAATCCGGCGCGCGCAAAATGAAAAGAGCAAAGAGTATTTTCCTGCGGGGCACGCGAGCGAAGCGAGCGGTGGCGGGGCGGTTCAGTTCTGTTTCCGCTCGAAAAAGGTTCGCGCAAAGTGTAAAATATCACCGCACACCAATACAGCCACCCCAAAGGGTGGTTGTATTATTGCCAAACACCAAAAAAAGTCCTACAGTATACTAAAAGCTCTTGAAGCTCGCCGATTGGCGAGTTTTTATTTTTCTTCGTATGCTCTACTCCGCTTTTATTCGCCCACTCTTATTTCACTACACTGATCCGGAGACGGCTCATCGCTATGCTCTACGAACACTGCGCCTGTTAAGTCGGCACCCACTAAAAACCTGGTTTCAAACATTCTACAAAGCAACTGACCCCAAACTAGCTATCACATTGGGCAGACTACTCTTTCCGAGCCCGGTTGGCTTGGCCGCTGGCTTTGATAAACACATTGACGCTCCAAACGCCTACGGCCTGCTTGGTTTTGGCTCAGCTGAATTTGGATCAATCACTCTCACCAAACAACCCGGCAACCAAGCGCCACGCGTCTGGCGACTACCCAAAGACAAAGGATTGATTGTTAATTATGGTCTGCCAAGTATTGGTGCTGAACAGGCCAAAGCACGACTAGACAAACAAACCGCTCGCACTATCCCCTATGGCATCAGTATTGCTCCAAGCACCACCGCGAGCGATCTTGTCCTCGACTATGTCACAACTTTTTCTATCCTCTACGACACCGCCGATTACATCACCCTCAATGTCAGTTGTCCCAACGTCACCAGTCAAAACACTTTTTCACAACTAACTTTTATTGAAAAACTGCTAACAACTATTGCCTCCGAGCTCGAGAAAAAAAATACTCACAAACCACTGTTCCTCAAAATTTCTCCACACTATTCCAACCAAGAATTAGAAAAAATTGTCCATCTTTGTAAGAAGTATCGTGTGCAGGGTATTATCGCTACCAATTTATTAAAAAAACGATCTTTTTTTGCTACCAAAAGTTCCCCCAAAGAACTTGATCACCCTGGAGGAATCTCGGGCGAGCTCCTCAAAAACGACAGCAACGCCATCATCGCCAAACTCTATCACTTGGCTGGAGGCGAGCTAGCAATTATTGGTGTCGGTGGTATCTTTTCGGCCGAAGATGCCTATGAAAAAATACGCTTGGGGGCGAATGCTGTCCAGTTAATTACTGGTTTTATCTACGGCGGACCAAGTATTGTTCGCACCATCAACAAACGACTGCTTTTTTTCTTACAACGAGATGGTTTTTCATCAATCTCTGAAGCTGTTGGCTCCTACTGGCAAACCTAGGTTGTACGGGTATTCCAAAATACGCTATACTAAGAGTACTAACTGCCTTGCTATGTCGTCAGTTACTACTTCTACCACCCCTCGTCTCACCGTTACGCCTGGCGCGTATGCGGTTGTTTCGGCGCCACAAGCCCATCCGAAAGCGCTCGTAAACATCACTCATCTCGATTCAGTGACAATGGTGATTAAACACGAAGAGTATACTTCCGAAAAAGATCTTGATCGCTGGCATGTCTGTAGTGTTACCACACCACCCGCCGAAGAACACCACCTCCGCGACCTCATTGAACTCCTCAAAAAAGAAGCTATCAAATATCTCATCGTCCCCTGCCAAGAAATGTACTACTGCTGTATCCACGCCCTCGACA
The DNA here is from genome assembly GCA_964442985.1 of uncultured Gammaproteobacteria bacterium. Classification (GTDB taxonomy): domain Bacteria; phylum Patescibacteriota; class Patescibacteriia; order Magasanikbacterales; family GWA2-37-8; genus 2-02-FULL-45-10. The sequence goes on along the minus strand of CAYUBH010000004.1, from coordinate 22,973 downwards.
TGCCAAGAGCCCTCGCCCTCGCGACCGCCTTTGGCTGGGAAATCATCGAATAAAAAACCTGGTACACGGTGTACCAGGTTTTTCTTTTAAACGTATTATTTACTCGAGAGAACATCAGCTAATTTTTTGTCATTAATGTAGACATCCGCACTCGTCACCGTTGGAAATTGTTTTATTGTTTCCACAATCTGACTTTCAAATCGCGGAGCGTCACAGGTACCACCAAGAGCATGGGTGCCGGTCAATTTTACTGTCGCTTTTCCACCAACAATTGTCGCACTCGCGAGTTGTAGTTGCGACTGATAGAGCGAATTATAGAGGCCCGATTGACCATAAAACTGGCCTTTGGTAGCCAACAACGCCTTGAGCACCTCGGTCAACGGCGTACTAGTGTTTGGCACAGTCACTCCAACCGGAACAACGCTATCTCCACAGCCAATCAGCTTGCCAGAGGCACCATTACCGTCGAGGGCTATCATAAAAATCTTATACGCGTCCGTCATAGCTACCGGCTCTACTGGAGTTGTTGTTTCAGTTGGCTCAAGCACAGTTGGAGATGTTGAATCAGTATCCATTGACGGCACCGCCCCGCAACCTGCCCCCAACAAAACCAAACTAACAGCTAATGTGAGAATACGCTTCATAGAAATAGATAAAAATAATGTCTCTATGGTAGCATGCGCAAGAACGCACTGACAAGCAAAACAAAAAATGATACACTACGCTCACTATGCAAAAACAACTCATCACTTTCGACAATCATCTCATCGCTTTTATTCGTCGTCACCAAGAAATTATCCGGCGAACCGCTCTCGCCCTCGTCTTTTTTTGGTTTGGCCTTCTCAAAGTGCTTGGCACGAGCCCGGCCAACCCACTGGTGGAGGCGCTTCTCGGCAAAACAATGCCTTTTATCTCCTTCAGTGATTTCAATCTTCTCTTTGGTAGTTTTGAAATGATAATCGGCCTCTTATTTATTATCCCCAAAGCCGAACGCATCGCGATCGCTATCCTTATCCCCCACCTTATCACTACCGCCCTGCCACTTATCCTCTTACCTGAAATTACTTGGCAATCAACCTTTGTTCCAACTTTAGAAGGACAATATATCCTCAAAAATAGCATCATTATCGCGCTGGCTTTTAGTATTGGGGCTGACTTGACCCCGCTTGGCGCCAAAACCTCGACAAAACGATAAAACTGTGGTACAACCTAGTCGATATGAACCCACGCATTCTCCTCTATTATAAGTACGTCCACATCTCTGAACCAGAAACCTTTGCTCGCGAGCAACGGACACTCTGCGAAAAGCTTTCCTTGAAAGGCCGAATTATTGTTGCCCACGAAGGCATCAACGGCACAGTCGAAGGCACAATCGAAGCCACTGAAAAATATATGGCTGTCATGCGCGCTGACGAGCGTTTTGCTGATATGAACTTCAAGTTAAGCGATGGTACTGGCACCGCCTTCCCTCGCCTGTCTATCAAAGTACGCGATGAAATTGTCAGCTTACACCTTGGTGAAAATGATTTTACCCCTGAAGAAACCACTGGAAAATATATTTCCGCCGAAGAATTACACAGCTGGATCCACGACAAAACCAAAGAATTCTATATCGTGGATATGCGCAATGACTACGAACATAAAATTGGGTTTTTCAAAAACTCTATTTTGCCACCACTCAAAAATTTCCGCGACCTACCAGCGCTTTTACCAAAATTAGAACATTTAAAAGACAAAACTGTTGTTACCGTCTGCACCGGCGGAGTTCGTTGTGAAAAAGCTTCTGGCTTCCTAGTCAAAAACGGCTTCAAGGATGTCTATCAGCTCCACAATGGCATCGTGACGTATATGGAAAAATATCCAGAAGAAGATTTTCACGGCAAACTCTACGTCTTCGACGGACGTATCACAATGGGTTTCAACAGCCCTACCACCCCACATACTATCGTTGGTGTATGTGATAAATGTGGTAGTCCGAGTGAAAATTACGTGAACTGTAAATTAAAAAGTTGTAACGCTCACTTTATCTGTTGCGAAGCATGCGTCGAAAAAACTGGTGGTGTCTTTTGTGGAACAGTCTGTGCTGAGAAAGCTCGGGCCCTTCAGCCAGCCTAAACCAATTAAAAAACCAGTCACTGCTCGTGGCTGGTTTTTTTGTTTAAGCTCGTTTGAAAAACAACGCTAGAATAAACAAACCGGTCGCTGTTAGCACTATCACCGAGCCAACTGGCAAATTGAATATAAGTGACAGCATAATACCAACTAAAAGCGCAATTTCCGAAAAAAACACACTAAGCCAGAGCAAACCGCTGGCGGAACGAGCCAGCAACTTGGCGGTGGAAACAGGGATAATCAAAAGGGCACTCACAAGCACTATACCAAGGACTTTAATACTGAGCACCGTCGCAACAGCCAACACAATATACAAAAACAACTGATACCACTTAGTTGGAATACCCGACAACTCCGCCAATTCTTGATTGAGCGACACATACAGATAGGTGCGATACTTAGTCACCATAAAAGCAATAATCACCATGGCTAAACCAGCAATGAGCCACACCTCAAACGAACGAATCGTGAGGATATTGCCAAACAAAAAGCTCATGAGATCAGGCTGATATTCTTTTTGAAGATTAATGAGCACCACCCCGAGCGCTAGACTAGAGGTAAAAAGAATAGCTAAGAGAGAGTCCGTGTTAATGGTAGTTTTTTGTTCCAAAATATAAATAACGACGGCGAAAAAAATACTAAAAATCACCGCGTAAAGCAACGGCTCCTGATGAAACAATAATCCGAGCGCTACCCCAACGAGCGAAGCATGGGCCACCCCATCACTAAAGAAAGACATTCGACGCAATGTCACAAAAATCCCAAGCACAGCCAAAAGCGCCCCGGTAAAGATACCAGCAACAATGGCGCGCTGAACAAATGGATAAGCTAACAATTCAAGAAGTGTCATAGTGCTCAAGTATGACGATGATTGCGTTTCACCGTCTTGGTATTATGGTGTGTTTTGACAAACAGCTCTCGCTCCGACTCAATTCCCGGAGATTCCACATGAAGCCCACCATCACCATCCAAACAAATAACTCGGGACGAAACATTGTAGACTACTTCGGTTTCATGCGAAATTAAAATAATGGTCATTTGATGCTCCTGATTCAAATGTTTGATAATTTCATAAAAACTCTGCGACCCAGCGCTATCAATACCGGTGGTTGGTTCATCCAAAATAAGAATGTGGGGCTTGGATAACAGCGCTTGCACAATCAACACTCGCTGTAATTGCCCGCCAGACAATTCACCTAAGCGCTTCGTAAGGAATGAATCAATTTGTAAATCACGCACCAATTCTTGCTCGGAATCTTTGGTGGCACCATCATGTACCAATGACAAAAATTCCTGAACAGTGATCGGGAACGTGCGGTCAAAATCAAAACGCTGAGGCACATACCCAATATACTGCGTCCCGCGCGTGAGTGGGCGACCATCGACAGTGACATCTCCAGAATATGGAATGAGTCCGAGCAAAGCTTTTACCAAAGTCGATTTACCAGAACCGTTTGGCCCCACCACCGAAACAATTTCACCTTTTTCAATACTAAAACTAACCTGGCGGAGCACCTGGTTAGTTCCATACGAAACTGATAGATTGTTCACTCCTAAAAACATATTAGTTCCCCTTGAGAGCCTTAGCTATAGTATCCGCGTTTGTACGCAAAAGGTCAATATAACTTTGGGTACTCGTAGTCGTGCCACCAAT
>CAYUBH010000004.1:0-19107 GCA_964442985.1 uncultured Gammaproteobacteria bacterium | reverse complement strand
CGTTTGTACGCAAAAGGTCAATATAACTTTGGGTACTCGTAGTCGTGCCACCAATCGGATCGAGTGTAGCGAGTGTAATATTCAAATCGCGCGCCACCTGACTAATCGCTTCGGCTGAAAATTGCGGTTCAATAAATAAGACTGAAATATTTTTTTGCTTGATATCAGCAATGAGATCGGCTAAATAGCGAGGCGACGGCTCACGACCAGGAAATGGCTCAAAAGTTCCAACGATAGTGAGGTCATAACTGTCGGCAAAATACTGCCACGCCCCATGAAACGTCACCATATCTCGTGTTGGTAGGTCAGTGAGTGTCTTTTTGATAGCCGTGTCAGCGAGTGACAACTCAGCCAAATAACGCTTCAGGTTTGCCTCAAACACTCTTGTTTGAGCTGGGTAGGCCGAAGACAATTCTTGAGCAATCGTCGTAGCCATCAGCTTGGCATTATTAATAGTCAAAAAATAATGCGGATCAAATGAACCATGTTCTGCATGCTCGTCACGGGTTTCTTCTTCATGCGCATCGTCGTCCTCGTGAGATGGTTGCAAAGTAACACTACGTGAGAGGTCAATAATCGTCGCCTGCTCGTTGGCCGACAGCGCCACAGTATCTGTCCAATCATCTAAACCAGCACCGATTTTGAAAAACAATTTCGCTCCAGCTACTGACTGCACTGCTTGTGGTGTTGGTTCAAAAGTATGTTCACTCACACCGGGTGGCAAGAGTGTTATCACCCGAATAGTGCCGCCAGCAATCTGCCGAGTAATGTCTGCCAACGGAAAAATAGACGCCACCACCACCGGACGAGTGTCGGTGGTTGTTGGAGAAGTGGCACATGAAGCGCCCAACAAAAAAGTAAGCACGACACCTGCAATAATAGAATAACGAATCATAGTACCTTCACTATAACGCAAATGAGTTGCATTTGTCAAGACACCTCTAAAACGAAAGCGAGACCGCAAGCTTTCGTCCCCGGTGGGGACTAAGCTCACAGTCTCGGAAAAAGATCGATCAGTTTGTACTACTTCTTCTTGCTGGCGGCCTTGGCGGCGGCGAAGCTGCCCTTGTGGAAGGCGTCAGCGCCATCTTTCGACTTGCCGATCGCGACCCGGGCGCTCCGGCCATGGAAGCCGAGGAAGGTATTGCCTGCGTTGTCGCGGTACACCGGGCGGGTATGTCCCGTGCCAGGGACAGCGACAGTGCCGATTTTGCCCATGAGAAGACTCTCGAAGGCGTATCTAGACCAACCGAAGTGGTAGTCATCAACGCACCCCTAAGTATACCTAAAAACAGCCATTTTGTCAATGATTTGGCTAAGATTAAACAAAAAAGAGACCTTTCATGGTCCCTTCCTTATATACCTTATACTGCTTACCACCCAGCAGTCCTAATATCGGCCTGAATTTGGGCCCGCAGAGCCTCAACTGAGCCAAATTCCCGAGGTTCACGCAACCACTTTTCAGTGGAAAGCTCCACCTCCTGACCATACAAATCACCTGACCAGTCTTTAATATACACTTCAAAACAATCTATCTTGGTGAGCGAATTAATCCCAAAATAGATAAGCGCTCGGTAAACCACTCCTTGAACCAAAGCCGTTCCAACATACAACCCTGGCGGCAAACCGGCCTCTAACGCCAAAGCAACAGGTAAATTAGCGGTTGGCGAACCAAGCGCTCGCCCCGCCCCTTGCCCCCGTTCAATAGTGCCAGAAATGTGATAGTGCATAAAGTTTAGTTCAGCGAGTATACCAAAAAGCTCTAAATAGACAAAGGGGGTCAAAATTGTTACACTACGAACACTATATTCTATGAACAAAGCTCTTCGCGTCCTCATTTTATCCGATTTATTTATTTTGAGTAGCTTCGGTCTCATCTCGCCGATTTTTTCGATTTTTATTATTAAACAAATTCCTGATGCTACGATTGCTTCGGCTGGTATGGCTATCACTATTCAAATGTTCACCAAAGCGATTCTCCAAATCGTAGTTGGCAAATGGACTGATGAAGAAAAAGGTAACTGTCGCGAGCTCTACTCCATGCTCGCCGGATCACTTCTGATTAGCATTGTTCCTCTCGGCTACATTTTATGCAAAACCATTGCCGGACTCTATCTTATCCAAATTGTCTATGGCCTTGGCCAAGCGCTGGCCTATCCAAGTTGGAAAGTATTGTTTAATCGCTACCTCAACCAAGACAGGGCTGGCTACGAATTTAGTATTTATGACACTGTCGTTGGTCTTGGTATTGCATCGGCGGCAGCTATTGGCGGATACATTGCTAACACCTATTCGTTTACTCCACTGTTTATTGCCGTTTCAATCGTCTCGTTCTTAGGCGCTGGGCTTCTCGTCTATATTTTTAAAGAAGAATGCACTTGCCGTATTCATTTACCGATCTCCGCCGAACTCAAATTTAAATACGGTCATCGTGCTAGCCACCACGCTGTAAAGCACTTCAAATAATATGCCTGGTTTTGTTTTTGGAAAAGATAGTATTGCCTACCGCGGAAAAATTTTTACCATTCACACTCGCCCCGTCACCTTGCCAGACGGCACCAAAACAACCTTTGAATATTGCGAGCGACCAAGCACTGTTACCATTCTTGCTTTCAATAACAGAAATCAGCTATTACTTATCAAAGAGCTTCGCCCAGGCTTCAAACGCCCAGTATGGTTTTTACCTGCTGGCATGATTGACCCAGGCGAAACACCAAAAAAAGCAGCTGGGCGCGAACTTCGCGAAGAAACTGGTTTTGCCGCCAAAGAACTACAACTCATTCAAAAAAAATCTCCTTCCACCAAACTTATTTGGGATATTTATTTATTTGCCGCTCGTGGACTCGTCAAAAATCCATTACCGCATGATCCCGGCGAAAAAATTACCCCTCATTTCGTATCGCTCAAAAAAGCGGTAGCTATGGCACTCGCCGGTGATATTGAAAATGAATTTATCGCTTATACTATTATTCGTTTTTACGAAAAACAAAAACGAAAGCAATTTAGTTGGAAAAAAGTATGACGCTCGCCCTCATTTTTGCCTTCACTCTCGCCTACTGTATCTTCGCTTGGACCAATTTTCGTCTGGCGTTATATTTTTTTTGTTTACTCTTGCCCACCTATCTCATTCGTTTTACTATCGGGCCACTACCATCCACCCTGCTTGAAGTATCGTTTGGAGTAATCACTCTTGTCTGGCTTATTCGCTACGCCAAAAATGATTTACCAAAAATAAAACAGGCTTTGACCGACAACAAACTCCTGGTTTGGTCAAGTAGTATTTTCTTTATCGCCTCACTCGCTGGTATTCTTGTCAGTGATATGTGGTTTTATTCGCTTGGTCAGTGGCGTGCCTACTTTTTTGAACCGATGCTGTTATTTTTAATCTGCGTGGGGCGCCGAGAAATGCTATCGGGCTACAAACTGGTGAGCGCCCTCATCCTTGGTGGTGTGAGCGTCAGCCTTCTCGCTGTTCTTCAAAAAATAACCGGATCGTTTTTTCCGCCAAGTTTGTGGGACGACGAACTCTTTGGACGGGTCACCTCTTTTTACACTTCCCCCAACGCTATCGGGCTCTACCTCGCCCCACTGATTCCTTTTGCAGTGAGTGGAGCGCTTGATGCTTGGAAAAAAAATAAAAAAAGAATAAGTATATTTTTAACAATCGTGGTCCTGCTCAGTTTTGGTGCGATTCTGGCAAGCCGATCGCTCGGGGCCATGCTCGCCCTGATTCTCGGCGCAGTGGCCTATCTATGGATACTCGGTTGGCGCCGAATGGTGGCTGGCGGGCTGATTATGGTCGCTTTGTTAGCCTGTATTCCTTCGGTACAAACTTTTATTGCCTCCAAAAACACGTCGAGTAGTAATCGCCTCACCTTGTGGAGTTATTCGAAAGATTTTTTAATCGCCTCACCAAAAAACTTTGTCTTTGGCGCCGGCATTCGTCAATTTTTCCGCAAAGTCCAAAAAGAGCACTACAACCAAGAAGAGTTAGAGCGCCTTATTTACCCACACAACATCATTCTTAATTTCTGGACAGAGATCGGGCTCTTGGGGATACTCGGGTTTATTGGTATTCTCATCGCTTTGTTCCGCTTAGCTTTTCAAATCAGCAAAAAAGATCGTCTCTTTGGCGCTGGGGCAATAGCCTCTCTCATTATTTTTATTGCCCACGGCCTCATTGACGTTCCGTATTTCAAAAACGATCTCGCTTTCATTTTTTGGATGCTTACCGCAAGTATTTGGCTCGTTTCCTCAAACAAAAAAATTGCCTAGCCTATGTGGGGTTAATACCTCATCTCTCTTATTCTCGCACCTGGAGTCATTGTCCATGAATTAGGTCATGTCTTTTTTTGTGTCCTTTCAGGAATAAAAATTCATCGCATCACTTTGTTTCGTTTCAAAAGAACCGCCGGCTACGTTGTCCACGACGAACCAAGATCGAGTTTTCAGGCGCTTTTTATCGCTCTTGGCCCACTGCTTATTAACAGTTCCGTCACCTTACTACTCTTTTCACTCGTCAAAGAACCATATCCAACACTTGCCAACGGTTTATATCTCTGGCTCGGAATCACTATCGGGCTTCAGGCAATCCCCTCCAACGGCGACGCTAAAGCACTCCTCACCACTACCAATCACGCTATAAGACGAAACCCTTTTGCAATTCTCATTTATCCTTTTACATTGGTTATTTTTCTTCTTAATCTACTCAAGCGACTGTACATCGACTTCTTGTTTGTTACCTTTCTGTGGTGGGTTACCTACCTAGTAGTTACTCAATAAAAAAATCCCCGCCGATTGGCTGGGATTTTTTAATATTAGAATTATTTTCGTCCAGAATCAATTTTAAATCGCTGATCGTTCAACATCAAAACCAAGAGAATTAAAAAGGTGGTGGCAATACTCAGCGCAAAATATTCCGCACCAATGGCCATACCAATCGCCGCCGTGATCCAAAGACCAGCTGCTGTGGTAAGTCCTTCAATATGTGAGTCATTACCTTTATGAAGGATAGTGCCCGCACCCAAGAAACCAATGCCAGTCAGGATTTGACCCATCATGGTTGGCGAATTAAGAGACAAAGCAATTACCGTGACAAGTGTTGCCCCAGCGGTGACCAGCGCATAGGTGCGCGGACCAGCAGATTTGCCCGAGCGCTCGCGCTGAATACCTAAAACACCACCAAGGACAACGGCCAAAAAAATCTGGCCAATCGCCTGTAGTTCAAGAGGGGCAATCTGCATAACAAAAGATACTTAAAGAATAACTAGGGTTAGTATAGCACATATATTGACAATCTTTAACCAAATTGGTATAGTGTTCTCACAAAAAACGGGCCTGTAGCTCAGTTGGTAGAGCAGTGCTTTTGCAAAGCAAAGGTCATCGGTTCAAATCCGATCAGGTCCACTAATACAAAAAGTCTCTATTTATTGGAGGCTTTTTGTATTAGTGGGATGTAGAGAGGGTTTGAACCACTGATTACACCTGGATAACCCCGGAAGAAATTACTCGTTTCCCCCTCAAAGACCCGTCGCTCGCCAAGTGTATTCTAATAAAAAACTCTCCATAGTGGAGAGTTTTTTATTTTTAATTATTGTCTCAACAATACTGGATCAAAACCCATGGCCACCAACCGCTTAAACAACGGGATAAGATCAGCTTCTTTGGAACGAGTTCGTATTTCCTGTTCCTGCTTTTCTAAAGCTTCAAAATCTAACTCTTCGCCTCCTTTGTGGGCTTTAAATATGGCCTGGGTCAAATCATCCATCTCTTTTTTGCCATTAAGTATAGCCTTAGTATCAATCGAGGCAAAATCTGTCGCCAAGAGCCCATCAATAGCATCCATAATCGCGTCTTTTTTGGGATTTACCCCATACCGCTCGCGGTAATATCCGCCCGGCAAATAAAGATAAAAATTATTAAGACTATCTATCGCTTCTTTGGCCTCTGGTTCGGGTGTAAACTTCTCACTCATACAAAAATAATCAAAAAATGACCCTCCTATAATACTCAATAGCTTATTTTAACGCAACTAGTCCTAATGTGTCAGAAAGCCCGCCGACTTATCCCCACCACCGCCCCATTTACCCACATTTTTTACCCTTGCCAACACGTGGAGCCGGTGATAGTATGACGAATACACAACAACTAAAAAAGAGGGGTCGGACGCCTTCTTTTTTTAACGCCAAAATCGGTGTGAAAAAGTTCGAAAAAACAATCGCTGGGGGCGTTTTTACGTTTTACTGAGGAAAACGATTAGTAGTGGTGTTATCCACAGGATAACCACTACCTATAGTGGTAGCGCTATGCTACACTACTAGCACTCACAAAGTGCTTTTTATTTTTTATATACTCTCCGTATGTCAGCAATTAAGAAGATCAAAAAACGTGATGGATCGATGGTGGATTTTAAGGTTGAAAAAGTGAATGTTGCTATTCAAAAAGCTTTTATTGAAGTTCGTGGTAGTTTTATTCCTGAAATTGTAAAAACTATTACTGACAACGTGGTGAAAAATTTAGAAAGTTTCTTCACTGAAATTAATCCAGCAGTAGAAAACGTCCAAGATTTTGTTGAGCGTGAATTAATGCAAGAAGGACATTTTGATGTTGCTAAGTCCTATATCCTCTATCGCTATGAACATGCTAAAGAACGCGAAGAGAAGAAAAAAGAGGTCATTGAAAAACTAGAAAACAACGATTTAACAATTACTAAGCGATCTGGCAAAAAAGAAGTTTTTTCTATGCAAAAACTTCGCCAATCTTTGAGTTATGCACTCAAAGGTTTGGAAAACGATGTTGATGGTGAAGCGATTTTGAATCAATGTCGTTCTGAATTGTACGAAAATATCAAAACATCAGATATCGCTCGCGCCCTCATCATGACCACTCGCGCGATGATTGAACAAGACCCAGCCTATTCCAAAGTAGCTTCTCGCCTCCTCCTCTTCACCAACTACAAAGAAGCGATTGGCAAAGATGTTATTGATTTTACAAAACTCGATCACCAATACCGCGAAGCGTTTGTTCGAAACCTTCGACGTGGTGTTGAGATTGAAAGACTAGACCCACGCTTGCTAGCCTTTGATCTCGATGCTTTGAGCCAGGCCTTGGTGATCGAGCGTGACGATCAGTTTGTCTACCTTGGTATGCAAACCTTGTTTGATCGCTATTTTATCAGCGACCACAGCACCAAACGCGTTCTCGAAATGCCACAAACATTTTGGATGCGCGTCGCTATGGGAATGGCGATGAATGAAAAAAACAAAACTGAATGGACACTGCGTTTTTATGACGTCCTCAGTAACATGCTCTATACCCCATCCACTCCAACTTTGTTCCACTCAGGTACACCAAAACCTCAACTCAGCTCTTGCTATCTGAACACTGTTGGTGATTCTCTTGAAAACATTTTCAAAACCTACAGTGATAACTCTCAACTTTCCAAATGGTCTGGTGGTATTGGCACTGATTGGACGAGTGTCCGCGGCACTGGCGCCTTCATTAAAGGCACCGGTGTTGAATCACAAGGTGTTGTCCCATTCTTAAAAATTGCCAATGACGTCACTGTGGCCATCAATCGCTCTGGTCGTCGTCGTGGGGCTAGTTGTGTCTACCTCGAAAGTTGGCACTATGATGTGGAATCATATTTGGAACTCCGCAAAAACACCGGTGACGAACGCCGTCGCACCCATGACATGGACACTGCCAACTGGATTCCTGATTTATTCATGAAACGTGTTCGCGAAGATGGTGATTGGACCCTCTTCTCTCCAGAAGAAGTGCCTGAGCTCCACCATATTTATGGTCGCAACTTTGAAGAAAAATATCAGGGCTACGAAGCCAAAGCTCGCGAAGGAAACATCCGCCTCTTCAAAATAATGAAAGCGCGCGATCTCTGGAAAAAAATGTTGGCCATGTTATTTGAAACTGGTCACCCTTGGATTACTTGGAAAGACCCAAGCAACGTTCGCTCTCCACAAGATCATGTTGGTGTCGTTCATAATTCCAACTTGTGTACTGAAATTACTCTCAACACTTCCGAAGATGAAACGGCTGTCTGTAACTTAGGCTCGCTCAACTTCTCTAAATTTATTATTGATGGGAAATTTGACACTGCGCTCGTGGAAAAAACGGTAAAAACAGCCATGCGCATGCTGGATAACGTTATTGATATCAACTTCTACCCAACCGCTGACGCTTCTCGCTCTAACATGCGCCACCGTCCAGTTGGTTTGGGTATCCTCGGCTTCCAGGATTCACTCTATTTACAAGGTATTAGTTTTGATTCCGAAGCCTGCGTTCAATTTGCTGATTACAGTATGGAAGTGGTGTCCTACAACGCCATCCTCGCTTCAAGCGAGCTCGCTCGTGAAAAAGGTGCTTACCCAAGCTTCCGCGGATCTAAATGGGATCGTGGAATTTTACCACTCGACACCTTAGGACTATTGGAACAAGAACGTGGTGAAAAAATTAATGTCCCTCGCACCAGTACCCTTGATTGGGATGTTGTTCGAACCAGTATCAAAAAATATGGTATGCGCAACTCCAACTGTTTAGCGATGGCCCCAACCGCTACGATTGCTAACATCGTTGGTCGTATTCCAACTATTGAACCAATCTACAAAAATATCTACGTTAAATCCAACCAAGCTGGTGACTTCATTGTTATCAACCCATACTTGGTAGACGATCTCAAAAAACTTGGTCTTTGGGATTTTGAAATGCTTGGAAAAATTAAATACAACGACGGCAGTGTTGCTGGTATCCCAGAAATTCCAGAAGCAATTCGTTCCAAATATAAAGAAGTCTTTGAAATCAATCCTCGCTGGCTTATTAAATCAGCTGCCTACCGCGGAAAATGGATCGACCAAAGCCAATCACTCAACATTTATTTCCGCAGCACCTCCGGCAAGGAATTAAGTGATGTCTATATGTACGCTTGGGAAATGGGTCTCAAAACCACCTATTATCTCCGCACCTTGGCTGCTTCACAGGTAGAAAAATCCACCGTGAACGCTACTGAATACGGCTCCACCCATACTCGTAAATTTGAAGGTGAAACCACTGCTCAACCAGTGAATACCACCACCGCCCAAACTCCAGCCAAACCATCAGTCGCTTCCAGTATTGCCGCCGCTGTCGCTGCAGCTCCTGCTGCCCCAATTAAAGCTTGTAAAATTGCCGATCCTAGTTGTGAATCTTGCCAATAATCTTGTATGCCCATCTCTAAAACCACTCAAAAAGTAGATATTAATCAGCGCCGTGTTATCAATGGTGCTGATGCGGATGTAATTCAGCTTTATCCAATGCGCCATCTTTTCGCCTGGGAAGCCTACAACACTGGCAATGCCAACCACTGGCTCCCCACCGAAATTAGCATGCAAACAGATATTGAACAGTGGAAATCACCGACTGCTTTAACCGAAGATGAGCGTAAAGCCCTCAAAACAGTCTTAGGTTTTTTCACCACTGCCGATTCTATTGCCGCCAATAACGTGGTACTCGCGATGTATAAACATATTACTTCGCCAGAATGTCGTATGTACTTGCTTCGTCAAGGTTATGAGGAAGCTATTCATACCCATGCCTATCAATATATTGTAGAAAGTCTTGGCTTGGATGAAGGTGAAATCTTCAACATGTATCGCGAAGTCGATGCTATCTACAACAAAGATGCTTTTATTCTGAGTTTCAATGAAGGTATCTTTAATCCGGATTTCAAAACTGGCACATTTGAGAACGACCAAAAGTTCTTAGAAAACATGGTTATTTTCTCACTCGTACTTGAAGGTATTTTCTTCTACAGTTCATTCGCAGTAATGTTTGGCTTCCAGCGACAAAACAAAATGAAAGGTAGTGCCGAACAAATTCAGTACATCATGCGCGACGAATCACAACACCTCAACTTTGGTATTAATATTATTAATACTATCAAGGAAGAACAACCAGAACTCTGGACCCCAGAATTCCAACAACACGCTATTGATTTGGTAAGAAAAGCAGTTGATCTCGAAGCCCAGTTTGCTGCTGAAGTCTTTCCAAAAGGCATCTTTGGTATGAACGCCGATGGTTTCCGTAAATATATTGAATATATTGCCGATCGCCGTCTTGGTCGCGTAGGCTTACCAGCACAATACAACACCCCAAACCCTTTCCCTTGGATGAGTGAGGCGGTAGACCTTAATAAAGAGAAAAATTTCTTTGAAACTCGGGTAACAGAATATAAGGTTGGTGGTACACTTGATTGGTAGAAAAACAATTTCATGGTCAAACTAAAAAACAACCCCGGGAGAGAGGTTGTTTTTTAATTCTTATTATTTTTATCCACCGAGCCTGTGTATAATTGTGTACACTTGTGTATACATATTTTTTCAAAAACTTTTCAGTCAATGTTATCAAACTTTAAAAAAACCACCCCGTTATGGAGTGGCTTTTTTTCTAAAAATATATTTTTGTATCTCGTATTTTTTATTGTCGGATAGGCATCACAATATACAAATAACTATTGTCGCCTTTTGGTGTGAAAATACAAGGACTATCGCCGTTTACAATCTTAATAGACGTCTGATCAGTGGAGAAATTGTTGACCCCATCAAGAATATAACGGTTGTTGAGAAGCAGTGTTGCCTCACCACCATCTATCTCAGCTTGTAATTCTGAGCTGTACTCCCCTGTCTGGGTCGAAGTCGAGGAAACACCCAGGCTAGAACTCGAAGGCTTTAAAACGAGCGTTACGGCATTAATTCCGGTTGTAGTAAAAAGTCCAGACGCTTTCATTTCTTTTATGAGCTGGTTTGTTTCCACTGTTACCGTACTCGTAAACGTCTTTGGAATAATCTGTTTATAATCAGGATAATCCCCTTCTACCAGGCGTGAAACCACACGAGCATTACCATAACTCACCATGATTTGGTTGTCGTTAATCAAGATACGAGCTTGTTTTTCTTCTTCTGGTGCGGCCAAAATATGATTAATTTCCTGAGCAGTACGGCCCGGCAAAATAACTTTCATCACTTCACCGCCTTGTTTCAACACCACACGTTTCTCAGCCAAACGATAACTGTCGGTGGCGGCCATAGTGATTGATGATTCATCGTCGATATTAAAACCACAGAAAATACCAGCGAGTTCTGGGCGGATATCTGTTTTAGCAACAGCTGGTAAGACTTGATTAATACCATTACGGAAGGTCTCAGCGTCGACTACATAGCCTTTTCCCTGCTCAAGTGAAGGAATCACTGGAAAATCTTCAGCTGAAGTACCTTTAATTTTTGTAGACGATTTACCGCACTGTACAATCAACTCGTTATCTTTGAGAGTTAAATCAATTTTTTCATCAGGCAATAGGTTTACAAAATCAAGAAGGGTACGAGCTGGAACAGTAAACGAACCAGGTTCTTCAATCTTCGCTCTAAGGTTTACCACAATAGCTAATTCCAAATTGGTTCCAATAATATCAACTTTCTGATCATCAGCTGTAATCATTACGTTTGATAAGATCGGTAAGTTGGTATTCTTACCGGTTACCCCGCTTACAAGAGAAAGAGCTCTCGATACATTTTCTTTCGTACAACTCAATTTCATACGTCTATAGTTATAGTGGTTTTATATATATGTATATATACTAATAATACTAAGGGCTGTGGACACGGGGGATAACACGAAATTTTGGCTAACATTCTAGAAAACGTCTGTTTATATCCACCCCCAGATCACTGCATACTTTACCCACAAACAGTGTGTACAAACTTCTTGAAACTTTGGTGTTGGGGGTAACTAGGGAAAGGTGGGGACGGAGTTTTGGATAACTTTACCGGGTTATCAAGAACTTACACACCAGTTTTTGACATCTTATCAACAAGTTATGTACATGATAATTCTGTTTTTTGGCTTTGTACACAGCTTTTGTATAATTATGTGGATAACTTATCCAAAATGTGGATAAGTTATACATTGTTGATATATAAGCGCTGTTTGAGCAGTTCTACCTCTTGCTTCAGTTTTAAGTCGTTATCCAACTCATAGACAATCTTTTCATGAGCATGCATAGCGGTGGTATGATCGCGACCGCCTAATTCTTCACCAATCGCTGGATAGCTCATTTTAAGCTCTTCGCGCATCAAAAACATAATGATTTGGCGGGGCATCGAGACTTTTTTCTCGCGGTTCTTACCCAGCAAATCCTCGTGAGATAGGTTATAGAATTGACCAACCGTATCAATAAGCTGGCGCGGAGTGACTGATTGGCGAGCAGAAGCCCCATGTTGTTGGGCTAAGATTGCCTTAATAGTCTCTGGGGTCGGTTCTAAATTCTTTAATTGATGGAAAACAATGATTTTATTGAGAGAGCCTTCCAATTCGCGGATATTGCTTTGAATGGTGGTAGCAATCGCCTGAACCAAGTTAAGTGGTAACGGGAAGTTCTTTTCTAAACATTTTTTCTCTAAGATAGCCACCTTTGTTTCAAAATCAGGGGCTGATACATCAGCGATCATCCCCCATTCAAAGCGCGATTTGAGACGATCTTCAAGCGCTGGAATCGCTTTTGGTGGGCGGTCAGAGGTGAGAATAACCTGTTTATTAGCCTGATGAAGCTCATTAAAGGTGTGGAAAAACGATTCTTGCGTCCCCTCTTTACCAGCAATAAATTGAATATCATCAATCAGGAGTAGGTCAATATGACGATACCGGCTTTGGAATTCCTTAGCTGTGCGCTCTTTGATAGATGTAATAAAATCATTGGAAAACTTCTCAGCACTAACATACATAATGTTAGTATTAGGGTTTCGGCGTAGCAATTCATTGCCTACAGCTTGAATTAAATGGGTTTTACCAAGACCAACGCCTCCATAGATGAACAAAGGGTTATAAGCCTCTCCTGGACGCTGGCAGACGGCCTGGGCAGCGGCAAAAGCGAGCTCGGTGCCTTTGCCGACCACAAAGTTTTCAAAAGTATATTTAGGATTGAGAGTAAAACCACCATTCGGACCATTCTGGCGTTGGTAATTAACAGCAATTGATTGCGAATTAGAATAAATAATAGGCTCCGGAACATACGCTGGCTCATACGGAGCTGAATCAGACGATGGTGGAATCACTGGTAAAGCTGATCCGGCAGCTTCGGCATCAACGATATTTTTAATATTATCAATCTTATATTCCAGTTTTTTAATAGGTTTACCACTCACCCGCTCGAGAGATTTAATAATTTCTTGGTGGTATTTTTTTTCGAGCCAGGCCTTGGTAAAAGCGTTTGGTACACACATGAGTACCTGGTTATTTTGAAAAGTAATAATCCCGGTATTTTTAAACCAGGTAATAAAATTAGCCCGTGAGATAGTTAGCTCAAGTTCGGCGAGGACGGTTTGCCACATCTCAACATTGGTCATAAGGGAATATAATTCAAAATTTTCTCTTTCTTCTGCCATTGTAGCACAGTTCGCTTGCAAAGGAAGAAGCGCCCTGAGGCGGTAAGTGGATAAGGTGTGGACGAATCGTAACAGACTGTGTATAATTTATCAAGCAGGTGGGCTTGCCAAAAAGCCCTAGATACATAATTGACAATTTTCGCTTAGTTGTGTATACTAACGACACTTATTTTTCTTCACCGTTTGTATGTCTACAAAACGAACCTACCAACCAAAGAAGCGCAAACGTGCTAAAACGCACGGTTTCATGGCTCGTATGAGCACAAAACAGGGTCGCGAAGTACTTCGCCGTCGCCGTGTTAAGGGCCGTAAGAAGCTCACTGTCTCGGATGAAATAACTGGAAAATTGCGCCGATATAAGCGCTAAATCTGAATATCGACCGGTCGCCAGAGGCGGCCGGTTTTTATAACTATGGTATACTAGAGTCTGATCTATGCTTCCGCCAAAAAACCGTTTAGCTAAAGTTCGTGATTTTAATCTCTTGATGAAAGAAGGTCGGTTTTTTCGTGGTGGTCTTCTAGACTTAAAAGTGCTTGATTTAGCCAAAAATAAAGATTATATCCCCAAGAAAGAAGATCCAGAAACCTTTGTCAGTCAGTTGAGAATTGCCTTTACCGTCGGTCTTAAAGTGTCAAAAAAGGCAGTTTTACGTAATCGGGCCAAGCGCCAACTCCGTGAAGTGGTTCGTTTACTCCTCAAACAAGGTGTTTTAGCGACAGGTTATTATGTTTTGGTGATTGCCAAGCCGGGTATTCTGGCCAAAGAATACGCTGAAATTAGCCAAGAAATGACATTATTGCTCAAAAAAAGCGGGGTCTTACGTTAGTTATGGTGGCACACATCTTCAAAAAATTACTCTACATCCCTCGTATCCCAGCCCTCCTCCTTATTAGACTCTATCAAAAGACACTGTCCCCCGATCATAGCTGGCTCAGACGCTTCCACCCCTACGGTTATTGCCGGTTTTACCCCACCTGTAGCCAATATGGCTATGAAGTAATACAAAAACGAGGCCTCATTCGCGGAGTACCTCGTACCATCTGGCGCATTCTTCGCTGTAATCCCTGGAATCAGGGTGGAATAGATAACCCCTAGTGGTGGCGAACGGGGTCTTTAGTGATAGACAATATCACCGTTCCATTGTTGTTGGTGAGCGAGACAAACTTATCTTCGCCATCGATAGTAACAATTTCCGTAAACTCTCTAAATCCACTAGCTTCCATTCCATCAATAGCCGCACCAATTTTAGTAAAAATAACATCTGACTCTTCGCGAGTCATTTTTTTTCCACGCAGGAGCGTTATTTCGCGAATAACATCATCAATAGTCCTAAGCTCACGAATGTAAACAGGTTTTTCGGTCGACGACCGCTCAAGTGATTTTCTGAAGAAAGCCATAGTGAGAATTAATGAATAGAAATTATTTTTCGTTTACTGGTTTTTCCACTAACGATAGTGATAGCTGATTTGGAACAATGAAAATGTTTGCTGAGCAGTTCAATAAGTTTGTCGTTCGCTTTACCATCAACAGGCGTAGTAGTGACTTTTACTTTGAGCGTACCGTCCGACATTAATCCAACCACTTCATTTTGAGAGCTGTTCGGAACAACTTTAATAACCAAACGCATATTTTTTTGTATAGACTACTGTCTACAAAATTATAATGACGAACGAATTTTTTTGAGGAGAGCTAAGTCTTCTTCGACTTTATCGTGTTCTGTTTCGGCAATAAAATTACTATCGGAAAAAGCCTTGTGGCCTAAAAGAGCTGTAAAACCGGCCTTTCCAATGAGCCCATCGCCAAAGTGTTCATGGCGATCTTTGTGTCCACCAAGCTCAATTTTGGAATCATTACAATGAAATAGTTTGAGTTTTTTTAGACCAATTAATGAATCAAACTGTTTAAATGTGGTAGTAACTGACGAGGCGTCGCGAATATCATAGCCACTCGCAAAACCATGTTGAGTGTCATAGCAAACACCAAGTTTTAGCCCCTTTAATTTTTTATGATGAATAATGTTTCCAATTTCTTCAAAAGTTGAGCCGATAACATCACCTGATCCAGCAGATATTTCAATAAGTAATTCAGAAGATCCGGTATAGCCATCAAAAACTTTTACAAGACCATCAATTAATTTTTCAAAACCAGCTTCGCGCCCTAAATCTTTATAGCTTCCCATGTGGGTGATAACATAGCGCGCCCCCAAGAGACTGCCGCGCTCTAATTCTTCGCGTAATACCGCCACTGACCCGTGCCACAAACTATTTTTGCCAGAAGCTAAACTAATAAAATAAGGAGTGTGAATATACCACTCGCGTTGAGCGCACAGCTCAGCATTTTTTTTGAACATGTCGGCAATCTCTTGGTTAAGCGGAGCGACAAAGCCACCCTGTGGTGACCGACTAAAGAATTGAAAGACTTCACAGCCGAGCTTAGCGGCATTGAGTGGGGCATTGACCAATCCACCGGCAATAGAGACGTGAGCGCCAAAGTACATAGTTGCAAACTAATAATGATAGTCTGATTATACCGACTCTATTAAAAAACCACCAGTCACCCGGTGGTTTTGAAAGAATTATTTTTTACCAAGCGTATTTTCTTTGAGGTAGGCCAAAACTTTTCGGTTTTGGATAGTTGCGGCGATGGTATCAATAACTTCTGGACGTTTAATATTTTCTTCGACAGTCGCGTCGCCTGGGTAGGCTGCTTTAATGTCAGCTAATTCCTTGTCCAAATCTTCTTTGGTGACAGTAATTTTCTGCTCGAGAGCCACTTGGCGAGAAACGAGAGCGGCCTTGGCGCGCTTACCAGCCTGCTCAGTGAAGTCATTACCGATTTCATCTACCGTTTTCTTTACATCTGATAGGTATTGCTCAATCGTGATACCTCGACGATCCAAATCGTACTTAAGCTCATTAAACATTTTTTGTTTTTCAGAGTCAATGAGCACTTGAGGGATTTCACCAAAGGTTGTTTTTTCAATCATTTGATCGAGAATGGCAATTTCTTGACGTTCATTCTCTTTCTTTTCACCTTCGCGAGTGAGGTTAGCCATCAAAAGATCCTTGAGCTTGGTGAGGCTTTCTTGGCCGAGTACTTTAGCAAACTCATCATCGAGTTTGGCATATTCAAGCTGATAAACCTCGTTTACTTTTGCTTTGAAATCAACTTTTTTGCCAGCAATATGCTTTTGGTAGTGGTCTTTTGGAAACTCAAGACTGAACTCTTTAGTGTCATCTTTTTTGAGACCAACCAATTGTTCGGCTAAACCTGGGATATAATGAGGTTCGTTCAAATAGACCTGATGATTTTTGGCCTGACCACCATCAACTGGCACTTTGTCCAAGAACATATCGAGGTCAATCACCAGCTTATCTTCTTTGGTAGAAGCGCCAGCCTTTATTGTTTCTTTTGGTTGCATCTTTTGGAGATCTTCTAACATTTTGTTGACCTCAGCATCAGTGGCTTTGACTTCTTTGGTGTCAACTTTAATTTTTTTCAAATCAGGTAAGGTGATAGTTGGTAGAAGAGCGACAGTAGCAGTAAATACAAAGTCATTGCCCGGAGCAATTTTTTGGACATTAATTTTTGGCATACCGATTGCAGCCAATTTTTCAGCACGAACAGCTTCGAAATAATGGTGTTGAACTAAGCGTTCCGCTGCCTCCTCCATAATTTTGGCTTCACCAAGCTGTTGGCGAACCATTTCATAAGGAGCTTTGCCTGGGCGGAAACCTTTGATAGCAGCGCGTTCTGATAAGCGAACAGCGGCTGTTTCTAGATCTTTCTTATATTCGTTGGGAGCAATGGTAATAGTGATAACTACCTGTCCTTTTTCCGGTTTGCTAAGAGTATATGACATACAATAGATACAATTAAGTGGGCTTAGTGTAGCCCAAAAGGGCAAAAGTGTCAATCTGGTATTAAAAACAAAATCCCCAGCCGTAGCCAGGGATTTTGAGGATAAAAAGTGTGTTAGATGAGGAGGCTAACGATGAGAAGAGCGACAATGTTCGCTACTTTGATCATTGGGTTGATAGAAGGGCCAGCAGTGTCTTTGTATGGGTCACCAACGGTGTCGCCAGTGACAGCTGCCTGGTGAGCAAAGGAGCCTTTACCACCATGGTTGCCTTTTTCAATGAATTTCTTAGCATTATCCCAAGCGCCGCCACCGGTGGTCATAGAAATAGCTACGAAGAGACCGGTAACGATCGTACCAACGAGCAAGCCGCCAAGAGCTTGTACCCCGAGCAACCAACCTACCAAGACTGGAATGATGATAGGTAAAAGAGCTGGAAGAAGCATTTGGTTGAGCGCGTCTTTGGTGACGATATCTGAAGCCTTACTATAGTCTGGCTTACCAGTGCCTTCCATAATACCTGGAATTTCTTTGAATTGACGGCGAACTTCTTCAACAACTTTCTGAGCGACTTTACCTACCGATTCCATAAGCATAGCACCGAAGAGGTATGGAAGGAGGCCGCCGATAAAGAGACCAGCTAAAACATATGGATCGTTGATAGCAAAGACTGTCGAAGCTGGTAATTTGTGGGTAAAGTCAGCAAAGAGAACGAGAGAAGCAAGACCAGCTGAAGCGATAGCATAGCCTTTGGTAACTGCTTTAGTAGTGTTACCAACAGCGTCCAGCGGATCAGTGATGTCGCGCACGGATTGTGGTAATTCTGCCATTTCAGCAATACCACCAGCATTGTCAGTGATTGGGCCGTAGGCGTCGATAGTGACGACGATGCCAGCCAAGGACAACATAGCAACAGCAGCGATAGCCACACCATAAATACCAGCCAACCAGAAGGAAGCAAGCATGGCAACAATGATAGCTAAGACTGGAAGAGCAGTGGACTTCATGGAAGTAGCAAGACCAGAGATGATGTTGGTACCATGACCAGTGACACTAGCTTTAGCAATGTTTTGAACTGGTTTGTATTCAGTCGAAGTGTAGTATTCAGTGAGCCAAACCATTACAGCGGTGAGTACCAAGCCGATAACAGTGGTCAAATAAATACTGGTAACGGAGAAACGAGTGCCAACCAAAGTGATGCCAGTTAAGAGCCACTTAGTGATTGGGTAGAAAGCGATGAGGGATAAAATACCAGCGGCAGCTAAACCTTTGTAGAGAGCAGCCATAACATTGTTGGTTTTGCCAACGCGGATAGCAAAGGTACCGATAATGGAAGCGACCAAAGAAGCACCACCAAGAACCAATGGGTAAACTAAAATTTTATCATTAGCTGGGAAAAGTAAACTGCCAAGAACCATTGCAGCCACTACAGTGATAGCGTAGGTTTCAAACAAGTCGGCAGCCATACCAGCACAGTCACCAACGTTGTCACCAACATTGTCAGCAATAACGGCAGGATTACGTGGATCATCTTCTGGAATACCTTTTTCTACTTTACCTACCAAGTCAGCGCCAACATCAGCAGCTTTGGTATAAATACCACCACCAATACGAGCGAAGACTGAGATAAGACTACCACCAAAGCCAAGACCGATAAGAGCGGAAATATCTTTAGTGATGAGGTAGAATCCAGCTACTGAGAGAAGGCCAAGACCGGCAACGAGCATACCGGTGATAGAACCACCGCGTACCGCCATAGTCAAAGCTTCTTTAAAACCAGTTTTAGCTGCTTCGGTGGTGCGAACATTGGCGCGAACCGA
>CAYUBH010000003.1:0-31643 GCA_964442985.1 uncultured Gammaproteobacteria bacterium | reverse complement strand
TTGATTTGACCGTCACCGCAGGTGCCTGTATTAATTGTTGTCACTTCTCTGTCAGATCCACACACACCTGAACTAGCGCCATCTGGTAAGACACCTTTGAAGCGAGATAGATCGCTAAAATTAAACCCATCAACAAATGATTTAATATTGCTTGGTTCAAAACCAACATCTTCAAAATTACTAAGTACTGTAAATCCAGCAGTTGGAGTATGGGTATACCGGTAGGCGTAGGAATTTGGCGCACAAGCAAAACTAAATCGACGGTCGGCAGTACTCCACCCAGTGAGAGGATCATGAAGTGTACAGGTGTCATTTGCGCAATCACTGTCTTTGGTACAGTAAATAGATGGATTCTTGGTGCAGGTACCGGCACGGCCAAGTTTATTGATTGGGTCGCGAGGAATGCCGACATTGAGCGCTTGCGACAAACCAGCCCAATCCCACACACTCAAACTCTGACCTGGCAAGAAACTGCCGGTCGCTAGTGTTGGATACGCTCCACTGTTATTTCGACTATACCCTTGGAGGAGCGAATCAATTTGTTTCAAATCACGTAGACGCTGATAGTTATTTTTTAACTTAGCGACTTGGTTGACACACACCTGACCACCTGAACAATCGAGATCGCTAGAACAACGAGTGGTGAACTCTGGTTCGGTCATAGACACACCACAGTACCCATCGTTATAGGTCAGGTTGGTGTTCAGTTTGAGATTGCTCAACAGTTGTTCAAAAACTTGTCGTGTTTCTTGTTTAGCGTTTTGATTAATACTAAAGAGATAGATGTTGCTTTCTAGTTGTTTTGAGTCTGGCGAATAGTTAAGTGCATCAACATAGACATTACTACCATCCGTTGCTGCCTGATAACCTGAGATAGTAGCTTTTTGAAGTGTCCCCACAAAACCTTGTCCGCCGGCACTCTTATCTTTTTGATACCATTGCTCAGCGGTTAAATGTTGCGGGTTGGCAAATACCTGGATACCGATAGCGTCGCTATTCACTGTATTAGTGAAAATAAACCGTTTCAGTGGAGGGTATTTATAGCATGATAATTGACGCTTGTTAGTTGCTGGAACAGTAACACAAGCTGGAGTATAGCTGTTACGAGATGTCCAACTGGTGAATTCAGTGCCAGTACAATCGCTTACTGCGGTACAACGGACTGCGTCGGCTGTACTGTTAAAGAAATAATTTTTACCACCGCTGGCTGTCGTGCCACCACAGATACTTGTAGCGTTTGATGGCGCAACAAAACCTGGATCGTTGTAATAAATACCACAATCACTATCTGCTTGGCAGGTGTCACCGCTGTTTTCACAACTGCCCGTATTAGAGCGGAACAGTGCTGAATCGCTTGGAACGGCTGGTTGTAGATATGGTAAATCATCAAATGTACCCACACCACCATTGTCAGCGCAATAATGAGTACTGAAATTGAAATAACCATCCCCTACCCCTAGCGCGGTAACTGCTGACTTTGGAATTGCCGATCCGTTGAATGCTTTAGTGAGACTATCAAAGCCGCTGGTGTTACCCTTGGCATCTTTGAATGGGAAGGCGCTAAACCATACACCCGCATTATTTCTCGCCTGACGTGATGGCCATGGGTTTTCACACAAAGAAACGATAATGTGCGAACTACCATTACCAACAGTGCCAGTGGCTGTACCAAAGGTATTATCAACTATTCTAGCAAAGGCACGCACATCTAATTCACCGTTTCTGTTTTGAGCGGTGATTGTGTTGGTGGCAGCGGCGACATCTGGTACAAAAACGTATGGGTTATCATCTGGCTCCCAAATAAACTTCCAAGAATAGACTCCTGGGATTGACTGAACAGGTCCAAAGGCTAACGATTTTGCTTCAGCAAATAATGAAGTTGTCGCTCCTGTTTTGGAGAAGAACCAGTTAGCCGGTGCGACGCTCACCGCGTCAACTTCACAGATCTTGCTAGCTGTTTCAAATTTCCAATTAAGCGGTACACCTTGGACTGACAAGCTAACACCACGGGTGTCGCGAACACCGTCTTCTAGAATAACTGCGTAGTATGTTTTTTCTTCTAATGGCTTGAGCAAATCAACAGTGATATACGATGTAGAAGTGTTGAGAGCGTCTTGTCGTGTATGAGCTGTTCCTTGGATCTCTCCAGCACACCATTTAGTTGGAAGCGCTGGGGCAGCAGAAACAGACTGACCAAATAATCGCTTCACCAAAGCTACTGCACGGGAATACCATGGAGCAGTTACTTCACTGCCGGTGTAGAGAGCCATTAAATCAGTAACGTCGATTGCTCCTGATCCACAAGTAGCGCTCGCGCCATAGACACCGCGAGCAATAAGCACATTGCCTGGTAGGGTTCGAGCATCGACAACACCATTAATTTTAGCTTCTAGGACAGTATTCCGACAGATGTTGGTAGACCCGTTAGCTGGGATAGTACTGAGTAGGGTTGGTTTTATAAAACAACAGGAATTTGCCCCTACTCCGTACGCTTTAGAATTCATCGCTTCGGAACATTCGACGTCATTGCGATAACCACAGCTCAATGTAAAACCAGCACTACCTTCAACAGTATTACCGACTGTCCCTTGGTTGGTGGCTGCTTTGATATTACTTGTCTGCGCTGGAGGCTGACCAGAAGTGACTCCGCGACCAATTGCTGTAACTAATACCCACGGATCAAATAGATTGGTGCGCGAAATGGTGAGCGACTGTTCGCAAACAGCATCTTCACCGATTTCTACACGTTCGTTACCACACAGCGAAGGAACTGAATATGATAAAGACGAACCAAGGTGTTGGCCATTGGCCCCACAACCTTCCGATCCAGCACTACACTCACTCTTGGTGGCTGAATTAATTACACAATATTGATTACAGAATGAAGCAAATTTTCCGTCGCCTAAATCACATCCTGGATCTTCATCTGGATTTTGGACACCGTCACCACATTGACTAAAGGCAGAAGCGCAGGCTGTTTTGTATAGAGACGCGTCAAAACCAGCAAAATCACTTCGGTTGTCGGCACACCATTTAGTGGACAAGCGGCTGCCAGTGTGGAGACAGCGAGCAGAGCAATTGAGAGACGATTGATAATTATCAACCGAGCTTTTAATACCAATATCACAATCCTCACCCAAACCAATTAAGCCATTACCACAAATAGAGCTTGCCACCGCTTCGGCGGAAGTGGTTTTTTCAGAACCGGTGCGACGACAATCAGCAGTACAACCAGCGCCTGTTTTAGCATCTTTTGGATCGCACGCTTCAAACCTATCGACAGTGCCATTACCACATGTACCTCCAACAACCCCCATAAATCGACAATCAAGACTACAGCGATTAGCTACACTTGGCCCATCACAGTCTTCGCCGGCTTCCACAATAGCGTTACCACAAACTGGCAACGGTTTAGCGCTAGCTGAAGCTGGCAGAGAACTGCCTTTGACAATACATTTGTTGGTACACGCCGGATTAGCACCGCGAGTAGCAAATGATGTGGCGCTGGCGACAGCAGTATCACTTGAACTCCAACTCCAAGAAACAGTCCAAGGATTTAATTTTTGCCCTTTAGCTGAACAAGCATCAGGAGAGGCGTATGGCTGCACCGTGTATACAGTTCGCTCAGAAATAGTGCGAGCTAAAAATGATTTTGGTAATACTTCGGCGCGGTCAATCTTACAGCGATCTTGCTTGGTGCGGAAGCGCCAGGTAAATGTTTCGTTAAATGGTTTACCGACTGATGAGGCGTCGGTGGATTTTGCTCGAGCCCACAAAACTTTACTATCGGTTGTTGGGTTGGTACTACTGGTGGAAATAACAATCTGATATAACGTATTTGGTTCCAGCTCACGAGCAGTTTGTGAGGAGTTGGCGATTTGCAACACTGTTCCAGAACTTTCTGGATGGAGTGAAATATCCGAAGAGTTACCAACTGATGTTGTATCGGTACAATTTTCATCACTACACTTGAGGAGTTGTACTGAGCCTTTTTCAACCGCTCCATTTAGATTACGATCAGACATGGAGACGTTAAAGCGAACACCAACTTCAGCATTCGTGCAAGCTTCTAAACATTTTGGCCAATAGTCAACAACGGTTGGAGTGCTTAAATCAACGGTGAGTGGGCTAACACCTGTTTTAACACTCGATCCACTGCCAGTCACCAAGCGGGCATTAGCTGAGACATCAACAGCATCGTTTTCTACATCGACACCAACAGTGTTGGCTTTTGATTCAACTCGTACTGTTTGACCGCTTCGTCCTCCAAAAATATCAGCGTATTGAACACCGGCCACCGCCCATTCCCATGGAACAGTACTGACATCCATCATGACACATTTTTGAGAACTAAGACCGTTGGCGCGGTAGATAACTGGATCGAGCGGGCCAGAAGCATTATAAAAACGAATCGGCGCTTCGAGCACTTGAGTGACAAATGACGAAGGAGTAACTAAAACATTTTTTAACTGACAATCAACAGCGCCGCTTCGGAAGGCAAAACAATACGCTGTTCCCGCACCACATGGTTTTTCTTCTGGGACTGTTGGGCCACGAGTACCATCACTTGCCAAGCTAGCAACCGTATCACCAACAGATACTTGATACCAACTATTATCAGCCCAAACACGATCGTTTGGCTGAAGTTCTAAATAATGACGGGCAGCATTAGCGCTTCCACCAGCAGCTTTGAGCTCAAAACTACCTGGAGTCAAAGTTATTGGTGTTGGGTTAACACAAGTATCGTTTTCATCAATAGATTCACAGCGAGCTACTTTGATTGACGAAGCATTGACAGTGGTTGGGTCGAGGAAGGCGGTGAATTCAACTGTGGCGAGAGCACTGCGACATACTTTGTAGC
This sequence comes from uncultured Gammaproteobacteria bacterium, assembly GCA_964442985.1. Classification (GTDB taxonomy): domain Bacteria; phylum Patescibacteriota; class Patescibacteriia; order Magasanikbacterales; family GWA2-37-8; genus 2-02-FULL-45-10. The sequence continues at coordinate 26,782 of CAYUBH010000003.1, read as the reverse complement.
TATCCCCTGCCTGATTAGCATCCCATTGCGTGCTTGGAGCAGGTGAAGGTAGAGCCAAACCTTCAGAAACAGCATCATCGCAACGTTCAACAACGCGAGGCACTGGAGGAATATCTTTGGTAGCGAAGCGCCAAACGTAGCCGGCAGACAACACTTCACCACTACACAATTCTGTGTCAGCTTTACAGAGGCCAGCTTGAGCACCAGCTGAACAACAGCGGGTTCCTTCGCCACACGTACCACCACTGCGACAATCGAAAATGCCAAACTGAGCTGGATTACTCAGCTGATTGTCTGTTGGGCGATAGACTGAAACTGGGCCAGTTGAAATGCCAGCTGGTGGCACGACAGTAGCGGCATTCGTGGTAACTTGAATAATATTAGCGCTGGAAACAGCAACGCGACCGGTGGAGGTGCTGTTAGCGCTGGCGCCAGCCGTAGAGAAATAAATCGTTGGCGCTGGAGCGCTCGCCGTGACAAAATAGTCGCCATAAATTTTAACCGTCTGACCAGCTGGGAATGGATCTGGTGCCGAAGCTGGAGAAATTGCACAAATACTTGGCGATGGATCGCCACTTGCCAAAGTCACTGCCTGACTACTGTCAAAAATACTTGTCTCAGCATTGGCCGAGGTTACCTGAATGGCATATTTTTGCCCGATAACTCCCGCGTTTTTTGGAAATTTAACAATAATACTGTTGTCAGTCCAAACAGTTTCGCGACAGGCTGCTGGGAAGGAAAAATCACCCAAAATACTTGGGGCAGCCGCGGATGTTTTGAAGGTAACTGTTCCTAAACGATCACCGAAGTTGCGACCGGTGAGAGTAATATAACCACCAGCTGGCGAAACGCTCGGTGAAACACTGGTGATGGTTGGCAGACCGCTATCAACACCTTGTTCAATCGTGAAACGGACACTATTACTATCAACATCGTTTTTGGCAACACTGAGAGCAACCGCTCCGGCTTCAATAGCTGGTACTGTAACACTGATTTGTGTGTCCGACCAAGCACTCTGACCACTAGTGTTTTGAGCAACAGTAGCTTCAGTGTCACCAAACAATACCGCATCGGTAGCACTACTTAAGACACCAAAACCAACACCACGAACGGTGACGGTATCTCCTGGCTTGCCACTGGCTGGGCTCACTGAACAAATGTTTGGGCGAACAACATTATTTGATTCAAACGCGTCAAGCTCAATATGGCGCGACGTGGAATCGATGTTTTTTGTTTGCGCACCACTAGCATTCAAAAACGGAGCAGATTCAACTTTAATATGGGAATACGAAGCAATACCGGCTGGAACGCGGACGATAATCTGACCACTCCCCCAACTACCAGTTGTTCCACCGCAGGTAACAATGCCAGCTTCTACCCAATCACTCGCATTTTCTACCACCGGAGTATCTTTGGTAGCAAAAAATACTTTACCTGGCTTGGTACCAAAGAATTGACCAACAATGGTCACAAATGTTCCCGGCGCACCACTGGCTGGTGAGAAACGGGTAATTTTCATGACATTCGCACACACACCAGAGCTACAAACACCACTCGCACACGATCCGCTAGTAGTACAGGTTGTTCCACCGCAAGCCCCACACACCCCACCACATTCTGGTGGACCAAGTTCTTCTTCGCCAAGAGTGCTATCAACAACCCCATTGAAACAGTGGCTTGGACGAAGCGTGGCCGACTGCGTATCTTTGGCTGAGAGCCCTGCCCAATCAATCGCTGACGATTCCAAAATAACTGCCCCAGCATCAGCGGTGCGTGTTGGCCAATTAATCGTGACGGTGTCGGTTTTTTTACAACCAGCAAATGAGACTGAATCAACAAAGACATCATTGCCAGCAATCTTTCGACGTAAATCTAAGCTCTGAACGCCATTATCGTCGGTGTAGGTAATAGCAACCGGCACAGAAGCTCCAGCTTCCAGCACTGTTGCAGTGGTTGGATAATTAATAGTTACCGTTGGCGGCAATCTGTCGACACCGTCACCGCTGGTGAAATCTACTGGGCCACAACCAGCTCGCAAACGACAGTTGAGCGTCATCTCTGGAGCTTTGCTGAGCGTTTTAATATTTCCGGAATTTACAAAAACGAGCTTGTAGGCAGTGGCCGGCTTCAAACAATCATTGCCAACACTTGGGGCACAGGAACCTTCTGGCGAAAAAATAATTCTGTTTTTTGTATTCGTGGAGCTATAATCCCAGCTACCAGCGACTGGCTGATCGCCCGAAGTGGTATCTTGAACAACGATATTATTTTGAACCGTCGTCAAATCAACATCTTTATTGAATTGAACGGCTAATTTAATATTGCGAATACAGACAGCACCCACTTGAGGTAGGCTTGAGACATAGAATGACTGACTGAAACCACCACCGCCACCGCCGTCATCTTCGCCACCAGCACCACCATCAATACTAATACCGCCGTCTCCATTAGTCGCCCCAACGAGACTGCTAATAACAAAGCTGACGATTCCAAAGGCAGAGAGGATAATCACCAAGCCGACACCAGCGTTGAGAAGGATTTTTTTTGCTTGAGCAATTTTTTCTTCATTGCCCGCGGCGGTCATATAGATAAATCCGCCATAGAGCGTGAGGACGATAGCGATAACACCAAGGAGTCCAAGAGCCACTCGAATAATACGAGCGATGGTAATTCTAATGTCAGTGTTTGATAAACCAGTTTCAGCACCAGCATTCAAACCTAAATCAAGCGAGGAGCTAGCTGATTGTGCCAAGACCGGCTCGGCTGGCATGACTACCAACGAGAACAAGGATACTAATCCAGCCACGAGAGTGGCAGTGAGTAAGGTTCGCACGACAAGTGAACGAAACAATGACATAGGTAGTTAGAAAATTATGGCTCTATCGGACTGCCCGCTTTAAGCGCGTTCAAACAAGCTGTTTTACTAGTAATACTTGTCAGACCGTTACAGCAGAACGAGTTGTCAGGGGTGTTATCTACTTGGCAACAACGATCAGGGCGATTTTCATCACAGACGAGCGAGGCTTTGGTTGCTTGATCAGTGGAAATCGGCCCTTTACCTGGGAAGAAACAGTTAAACTTCACATCTTCAACTTGCGAATCAACAATTGGATAGTAGTAATGATTTTGATCAGCAACAAACGGACAATGATTTAATCTTACAAGGGTTGTACCGTCGCTATTGAAGAAGGCTGTTGGCACCACGCAGACCGGTTCGGTTGGTGTTGGTTTTTCTTCAATATCGATGGTGTAAAGCGGTTCAACTCGCATGCGCTTGCTGAAAAGCAAGGTTAAATCCTGATCTGGAGCTACATTTTGCGCATCTGGGCCTGGAGTTACTTTTTTGAGATATGGCTCAGTAGCATCTACTTGATTGGTGAGGTTAAAGCCCCACACAAAGTTATCTGGTTTTTCTTGTGTTGGGAAAACAGCACCGGTGGAAGTGACACTATCTACTCGGCCGTTGCGATTGCCATCGAGGGCGTTGCCAGCGAGATCGGCGGCACCAGAAAATGGTGCCGATTCAAATGAACTAGCACTAAAGGCCGTTGCTGCTTTGACTAAAACTTTATAGGCATCTTTCTGGCAGTTTGCCCCAGCTTCATCACACACTGGTAAGCAGAAAATTTTACCACCACAGCTATTCTGACCGCACTCTTTGGCTGGGGTGAACTCTAATGTTTTATAATTATTTACTAAACGAAAATCACCAACTGGCAGGGAGCTGTTGTCGCTTTTTAGGAAAATAGTACCACCGCTAATAGCGTAGTGGTCGCCCTGTGCTGTAAAAGATCCTTGAAGACCAGTCGGGTCCATAGCTTCACTGAAGCTTACTTGGATAACACTGTTTTTGCTTTCGGTGGAAGCATTTTCAGGAAATACTGAAGTAACAACTGGAGCCGAGGTGTCGAGCACCGTGTTGGTGAAAAATTGCCAGTCATAGAAATCACGACCAGCGGCGCGACCATCAAACAGCGACGCACCGCCTTCATCGGAAGTCAAAACATTTTTACCGATTCGAACAGTGTAACCAAGCTTACTCGAGGCATTGCCGAGCGCATCAAACGGACGAATAACCAACGTGTAATAATTGCCGTTTTCAACGGCCGAGAGAACAGCGGCTCCACGAATTTCTTCACCGGTAGCTGTTTGCTTGATATTAATGAGGTCGGCGCCTTTTTTCAGAGTGTCACAATCGGTTTCCCATTTCATAGTTGCCCCAACGTTGACGCAGTCACCAAGCAAATCCTGGCCAGAGGCGTTTTTACTGCCGTTAGTATTTTCAACAACCGATGAGAGTAAGATAGCTTTTTTGAAAGTAATGATAATTTTAGCGTTGCGAGCAACGTCTTTTTGGTCGCGAGCTGGATAATGATCTTTGATGAGACCACCCAAACCGCCAACTCCAGAAAAGTTTTGCTCAGAGATGTCACTTGGACCACCCAAAATATCTCCGAGATCAGTAGCTGTACCACCACCAATGCCGAGCATGCGCATCACCAAAAGCACGATGGAATAGGCGCTCAAGATAATAATTAGACCAACACCTGAGTTGGTAAGCACTTTTTTGGCCGAAGCAATTTGTTCCTGGTTGCCACCGGCAGTCATGTACAAATACCCGCCGTAAATGATGATGATTAAAAAAATAATACCAAGCAGACCGAGAGCTACTTGGATAACACGAGCAACCACTACGCGAATGTCGGTATTCACGAGACCCGACTTCTCAACCTGAGTGAGCCCAGTGTCGAGCGCGGCGCTGTCGCCGATAGTTTGCGCCAAAACTGGCTGGCTGAAGCCAAACAAAAAACAAAAAAACACCGTCGTTACCCCTATAATAACGGTGGTTTTTGTCTGAAGACATTTGAGCTGTATCATAATCCATTGAAGCATGAGCAATGGAGGTTAGATAAAAACTCTCTATCAAACGATAGATCAGGTTTTATTTTCTTTTGAATGTATCTTCTGGTAAGCGACCAATCTTTTTCAAGTAGTTGATTTTGTCAGCTACTGCTAAGCGGTGTAAGGCGCTTTTACGTCGTACGTTACGACTTTTTTCACCTTTAAAGTATTGTGTCTTTTTGACTTGTAATACTTTACCAGATTGTTGCCAGACTTTTTTCACCCGACGCATGTAGGCTTCGAATGATTCGTTCTTTTTTCGTTTAATGCCGGCCACAGGAGTTTCACCTCCTATCCTTTCTGTTAAGATTAATAACTACAAAATAGTATACCGCTTTTTAGCGAAAACGTCAAATGGTCTATTTGGCTAAGCTAAGCGGTTTTTGACACTTATCCACTGGGGGTTATTCGGTCACAGCCAAACCAAGCTTTTTCTGGACGATACTTTCCAGCTTTTTCTGGTCAACAATTTCCTGAACACCGGATTCCATGTCTCGAATAATAACACTTTTATCCTGAACTTCTTTTTGTCCAAGGATAATAACATAGGACACTTTGAGGGTGTTGGCGATTTCGAGCTGGGTTTTGAGAGAGTTTTTGAAGAAATTGAAAGCGACTTTGACGTTCGATTTACGAAGCTCATCAATAAGACGGAGTGACAAGCGCTTCGCTTCGTCACCGAGCTGAGCAAAGAAAATATCGTATTTTGGCTCAGGCATAACGATTTTATTCTCTTCGTTAGCACGTTTGAGAGCGCTGACAACACGATCGACACCGAGCGCAAAACCAGCCGCTGGCGTTGGTTTGCCACCCAATTCTTCAATAAGCAAATCATAGCGCCCACCACCACCGATAGCGCTCTGACTCCCCTCTTCACCGATTGTTGGGAAGAGTTCAAAGACGGTGTGAGTGTAATAATCAAGACCACGCACCAATGTTGGGGTGAGGGTGTAAGGAATTGACAATTCATCAAGATATTCCAAAACTTTCATGAAATAATTTTTGGAATCTTCTTCGAGCCAGTCGAGAATGTGTGGAATACCTTCTTTGATTGGCTGACAACCGGCTTCTTTACAATCAAGCAAGCGCAGTGGATTTTTGGTGATGCGATTGCGACAATCTTCACAGAGATAGCTCTTTTTAGAGCGGTAATAGCTGGTTAATTCGTTGATATAACGTTCACGTTCTTCTACCGTGCCGATACTGTTAATACGGATTTCTACCGGCAAACCAATATCTTTACAGAAATTCCAAGCGCTTAAAATGAGCTCGGCGTCGGCTGACGGATCTTTGGCACCAAGGGTTTCAAAGCCAACTTGGAAAAACTCGCGGTAACGATTAGCTTGTGGACGATCATGACGGAACATTGGGCCCCAGTACCAGACTTTGACTGGCTGAGACATGTTCCACATACCGTTGCCAATATAGGCGCGGACCACCGAAGCGGTCGCTTCTGGGCGCAAACAGACACGAGAACCATCTTTGTCTTCAAATAAGTACATCTCTTTATCTACCACATCTGTGCCTTTACCAATCGAGCGGATGAATAAATTAGCCTCTTCGAGAAGTGGGGTTTCAATGCGACCGAATTGGAAATATTCAGCCAAACCTTCAGCGGTGTGATACAGTTTTTTCCAATATTTTTCTTCTTTTGGAAGAATATCGCGCATCCCACGCAAGACGTTGTAGGTCTTTTTGTTGGTTGGCTTAGCTTCACCCGCTGGAGCAGCGACTGGCTTAGCTGGTTTTTTGTCTTTTTTTGGTTGTTCTTTGCTGGTTTTAGCAGCTGGTTTTTTTGGTTTCATAGATAGAATAAGTACTCGACAACCTTATAAATTAAATAATGGTGCTTCAAAAGTTTTAATACGGGAAAACGGCCAACCGCGGAACCAGGCTCGCCCAACAATCATACTTTTGTTGACCGCGCCAAAACGGCGAGAGTCAAAGCTGTTGGAGCGATTATCCCCCATCACATAGTATTCATTTTCACCGATTACTGCTGTTTCTTCGCCAATAGTATACAGATCGGTTGGTAAATATGATTCCTCAAGTTCTTTACCTTCAGGATGGGCGGTGTTGTAAATAGTAATAACACCATCAGCAATCTTAATTCGTTCGCCCGGCAAACCGATGATGCGCTTTAGGAAAAATTCTTTTGGATCGTTAGGGTAGCGAAAAACAACTACATCACCACGAACTGGCTCGCGGAGGCGGTATGATAGCTCATCAATGACTAAATACTCGTGGTCATAAAAATTCGGCTCCATCGAAGCGCCTTTAACATAGAACGGCTTGAAGAGAAAGTGGCGAATAATAACAATTGTGGAAACAGCCAAAACAACGAGCTTAAGGAGCTCGAGAACGATCTCTTTGGTTGTTTTATCATCCCCGTCGAGGGGGCGATTACTTGGAGCGTGATCAATAGACATAAAGATAGTATGGAGCTCATTTTACCCTAAAAAAAGGCTTTTGGCAACTGCTTATTTTCGCTCTAGAATAACCAAACTTTCGATATGTGGGGTGCGCGGAAAGAAGTTGTATAACTGCCAAAATACAGGTGTATAACCGGCTGTCAAGAGGCCAAGATCGCGAGCTTGGGTGGCGACATCACAGGAGAGATAGACGAGACGTTTAGGACGTACTTCAAGTAACGTGGTGACCATTCGAGGGTCGAGCCCAGCTCGAGGCGGGTCGACAATGACTGTGGCGAGCGGGTCAATCTGCTTAGTTTCACGCTCAGCGAAGTTTCCAGTGAACATCACCTGTGTTCGATCGTTGTTGGTCGCGTTATGTTTAGCAAAAGTCACCGCTTCTTGATTGCTCTCAATAATTCTTAATGGCTGTTTGTTGGTGGTAGTTGCAAGACCAATTGATCCAACGCCAGCGTAATAATCGACAACCGGACCATTAGCGACATACGGAGCAATATCGTTCAGTGCCATTTCAAAGAGCGGAATATTAATTTGAAAAAAACTATGCAGGCCATAGGTGAGTGCTACGCCACGAACTGTTTCAGATAAACACATCTCCCCTGCTTCAGCCAAGAGTTTTGTCTGGACAGCTGCTGGCGACAATGGGAATGAATACCATACTTGGAACCCAAGACAACCTTTTGGCAACGGTGGTAGTTGGCCTGCCCACGTTTCGTTGGTGGTAAATAACGCCGCGATCGTTTCGCCTTGAAGATTACTGCGGACAGTCAGATTTTTAAGCTGTTCCACAGTGAAGCCAGCATTACGAATCCACGTCAAAAGCTCATGAGCGGTGGTATTAATAGCATCACTCGCGAGCAAACAATGCTCTTGCGGGGTGCTTTTCCAGTATTGTCCACGTTCATGAAACGCAAAGCAGATTTCCTGCGCATCGTTCAGCGCAAAACTGTATTCAATCTTATTGCGATACCCATAACTTCGCCCGTCGGTCTTCAGCGACAAGTCGGCCGGGGCTTCTAATTTACCGAGGCGAGTAAATGTTTCTTTGGCCATGGTTATTTTCCATTTTTCTTCGTCGGCTTCAGAAATTACTTGCCATGGTGAGCACGACATATAGTGCGCTTCGCGTGGAGCGAGGCGACTTGGTGAAGCGACAATAATTTCTTCGACGACCCCTTCAATAAAGTTTTTTTTCTTCTTAGTTACCCGAAACGTCACTGTTTCGCCAGGAAGTGCGCCCCAAATAAAAACTACCTTGTTACCAAGGCGACCCATCCCCTGCCCACCGAAGACGATTTTTTCAATAACAACTTGTTCCATAGTGTATTTCTATAATAAAACAGATCGTGTCTGATCTGTCTTATCTGAGTGGGCGTGCCAAGAATCGAACTTGGGACCTCGTCATTATCAGTGACGCGCTCTAACCATCTGAGCTACACGCCCATTGCGGGTTGTTACTTTATTTTACGACTCGTCATTATCCCCTTCGGGGAGAAATGGCGGCATTCAAAGAAAGTATAAACAAGTTTCTACTTTCTTTTCATTTGCCATTTTCAGTGACGCGCTCTAACCATCTGAGCTACACGCCCGTATATTGTTACCTGTGGACCTAAGTGGACTCGAACCACTGGCCTTTACAATGTCAATGTAACGCTCTAACCAGCTGAGCTATAGGTCCGAATGCCAAAGGTACGAACAGTATACAAAAAATAGGGTAAGACGTCAAGATGGCCCAAACCCTCTTCTTGAGGCGTTGTATAGCCGGTTTTTTGAGGCTGTGCTACACTGTCTATATACTATTTTTAACCTATTCTTTATGCGAGAATCCATGATGGATATGCATCGAGCAGCTGAAGCGTTTAACGCCGAAATGAAGGCCAAACGAGAAGCTGTAGCGGGCAAACCAACTAAAAAGGACAATTTGATCAGCGCGTACCGAGAAATTGATGCCAAAAAACTAGCTGTAGGCGGTGATGATCTGTCGGCCGACGAGCTCAGCCTGGACGCTCAGGGCGACTGGTGGAAGAAACGTGATGCCGAAGCTAAAAAAGGCTCCAAACCAGCCACTGGCGATATACGTAAAGCAGCCTAACCTACCAACCTACAACAACCAGCCCGAGAGCTGGTTGTTTTTATAATTAAAAATCTTTTTAAAAACAAAAACCAGCCTTTGTGGGGCTGATTTTCTTGACAAATACAGATGTGACAAAAACGCATACTATCTACCTTTATAGCCCGTTATCTTGCGATAACGTCTATTCGACGAAGATCATAGTCTTTCGACTAAGTATCTCCAGAAAGGAGGTGATCCATGAGCAGCTTCCGCTACCCATGCCTTGTTACGACTTCACCCTAGTCATTGGCCCTGCCTTAACACCCGTAAGGATGCTTTGGGCATTGTCAACTCCCGTGGTGTGACGGGCGGTGAGTACAAGACCCGAGAACGTATTCAACGCTACGTGGCTGATTAGCGTTTACTAGCGATTCCTACTTCATGAAGGCGAGTTGCAGCCTTCAATCTGAACTGAGGCGAGTTTTGATGGGATTAGCTCCGTCTCGCGACTTGGCAACCCATTGTTCTCGCCATTGTTGCATGTGTGTGGCCCTGGACGTAAGAGCCATGCTGATTTGACGTCGTCCACCCCTTCCTCCCCGCATACTAACCACCAAAATTTGATGATCACTATGCGGGGCGGTCTCGTATGTACATTTAACATACGATGTGGGTTGCGCTCGTTTCCCGACTTAACGGTACACCTCACGGCACGAGCTGACGGCAACCATGCAGCACCTATCTAGCACCCTCGAAGGCTAAGTCCATTTCTGGTCTTATGCAGCTAGTAGTTGAGCCCAGGTAAGGTTCCCCGTTTACCATCGAATTAAACCACATGCACCACCGCTTGTGCGGGTCCCCGTCTATTTCTTTGAGTTTTAGCCTTGCGGCCGTACTCCCCAGGCGGCATACTTAACGCGTTAGCTTTTTTAAACGGCACTGACAGGGTCGATACTGCCAATACCTAGTATGCATAGTTTAGGGCGTGGACTACCAGGGTATCTAATCCTGTTTGCTCCCCACGCTTTCGTCCATGAGTGTCAGAAACGTACCAGTAAGCTGCCTTCGCATTTGGTGTTCTTCTCGATATCAACGCTTATTACGACTACACCGAGAATTCCGCTTACCTCTTCCGATCTCTAGTTTAGTAGTATCAAGAGCAGCCTTAACGTTAAGCGTTAAGTTTTAACCCCTGACTTGCCAAACCACCTGCGGACGCTTTACGCCCAATAAATCCGGATAACGCTTGAGGTCTCTGTATTACCGCTGCTGCTGGCACAGAGTTAGCAACCTCTTATTCATATGGTACCGTCACTAATTCTTCCCATATAAAAGTAGTTTACAATCCGAAGACCTTCATCCTACACGCGGCGTCGCTCCTTCAGACTTTCGTCCATTGAGGAATATTCTTGACTGCAGCCTCCCGTAGGAGTGTGGGCAGTGTCGCAGTCCCACTGAGGCAGGTCGCGCTCTCACGCCTGCTACCCGTCATCGCCTTGGTAGGCCATTACCCTACCAACTAGCTGATGGGCCATAGGCCCCTCTTCAAGTGATAAATCTTTACAGGCTAGGAATTACACCCAGACTGACTATCGAGTATTAATCCACCTTTCGGTGGGCTATCCTCGTCTTGAAGGTAGGTTACCAATGTGTTACTCACCCGTTTGCCGCTCGTAACTCTAGTACACTCTAGCGATAATGTTTTATCACCACAGTGTACCAGAGCACGTCGCTCGACTTGCATGCCTTAGACACGCCGCCAGCGTTCATCCTGAGCTAGAATCAAACTCTCAAAAAATGTTGACCGAAGTCAACGAATAAGAGAATTCAATCTTTCGTTCGTATGAACGATGATTGGATTTATTATTATTGTGTTGGAATTGTAGAATTGCACCATGTTGTACACATGGCTTTTCTACGAAATAGATAGACGTTTATGGTTTTTGTCACGTCTGTATTGTCAAAGTACATTCTTTCGTTCTTTGCTCACTAGGAACCGATCCGCCAACCACTCCAGTTGAGTGTCTGTCGGACGTGGGCAGGTACAAGAAAGAAAAAAGAGAAACCCGTACACGAGTTGCTCTTTCCTCTTCTAGTCTTCCTGCCTCCACCGGAACTTAGAAAATGTATTGGTTGTAAGAGAGTCTTGTTCGTCTCTGAAAACAGTCCAATTTACGTGTGCGCATTGTAGTATATCTGGGCACACCTGTCAAGGACACGAGGTGTGGATAACCCCACTTGCCGAGACGGCTTTTTTTGACTTCTCTTATAACCCCTTATTTATCGTTATTTTTGACGCTTTTTTCGCCAGGTCGCAATAGCTCCATGGTTGCCATCGAGGAGTACTTTTGGCACTTTCCAGCCATGGTAATTTTCAGGGCGCGTATACTGCGGGTATTCTTTGGATTCTTTAGTGGTTTCTTCTTTGAGCGATTCGCTGTTGCCGAGCACACCTGGAATAAGTCGAGCGACTGCCTCGGTGACCACGAGCCCAGCGAGCTCCCCGCCCGCCAACACAAAGTCACCAATCGAGAGACTCTCATCAATAATTTTAGCGACTCGTGCATCGACGCCCTCGTAGCGACCGCAGATAAAAATAAGCTGATCAAAACTTCCGCGATATTTTTCGGCGGTTTTTTGGGTAAAGGTTTTGCCAGCCGGAGACAGTAAAATAATTCTGGTTTTTTTAGAAGTCTTGGTCACCTGTAGCGTTTTGTTTTTGAGGAGTTTTGTTTTGATGGCACCAATAGATTTGAGACACTGCACAAGTGGATCAATTTGAAGAATCATCCCTGCTCCCCCACCATACGGCCGGTCGTCAACATGCCCCCATTTATCGGAGGTAAAATCACGAAGATTGTGGGCGACAACCGTGAGCAGTTTTTTACTCTGCGCTCGCCCTATAATACTTTCGTTGGCGTATTGGTGAACGATGTCTGGGAAAATGGTGATGAAATCAAATTGCATAGATACTTACCAATCTGTCTCGTCGGCCGATGAGTCGTCGACACTAGCCCAATCGTCTTCAGGGCTTCCGGAAGAGTTGTCTTCGCTTGAAGTGTCTCCTTGATCGACAGCTGAGTCAGTTTTTTCAGCGAAGGTGTCGTTGATAACTCGGTAGTTGCCGACCGGCATTAAATCGTCACAGTTTCTCCCGCTTTTTGACTTAGCAATATAACTTAATGAGAGATTGCTGATACCACCCTCAGCAAGACAACCTGAAGCGATCTCAGCCGAAGCGTAGTTACACCCATCATCAACCCCTTTCTTTTCATTAAAAACGGTGAAGCAGTTGCCTGACCCGGAGATAAAACTCCCTGCCCCCTTGGCGTCATCATTTTCTATATATGAATTATAGGCTGTTTCAATTCGGCTACCATTTTGATTTTTGAAGCTATAGATATACCGACTAAGCTCGTAGCCAACTGGATAGGCGCCAGGAAAATTACCATCACTTACTACTTTGGCTAAATAGACATAATTACCAACAATCATTGGTGGAGTAGCCCCTTTATACACCTTAAAGCCTTTCGATTGTAATTTTACCAAATCATCTTCATTCAAAAAGTTGTTAACTTCTTTTGGCACGTTAGCAATCGGGTTTTTGATAACTTTTTGTGCAACTGTTTCTGAAACAACGACGTCGTCATCATCTTTTGAAGGTGTTTTTTTGGCAATTTTTGTATCTTCTTTATCCTCAGAGTCATCTGAACCTGCTTCGGTGGTGGTAGCGCTTAATCCTTCTTTTTGTTGTGCTTCTTTAATTTGACTCATAAGCTGTTCAAAATCAGAACAACCAGCTCCGGTGAGGAGCATAAGTGCAATAACTCCGGCTAAAGTGAGACGCATAGAGATAAGTAATAAATAATAGACTACCCCAATAATAGCACATTCTGTGTATCTACGACAATAAAAAACCACCTCAACGAAGTGAAGTGGTTTATACTGTTTTCTTTATTAGATTTCGAGATTATCAACAGCAGAGGTGTCGATAGGTGCATTGTTGTCCATCATTGGACGCGGGTTTGGACCACGACCACCTTCTGGTTCATTGATTTTCAAGTTAACGCGAGCGTTATTCTTGGCACCAACGATTTTGAGAAGGGTGCGGATAGAGCGAGCAGTCTGACCCTGGCGGCCGATGACGTAGCCCATATCTGCTGGATTGACGTCGAGGGTAATAAGTACGCCACGTTCATCAATAATGCGTGTTGTCTTTACGTCGGAAGGATTGTTTACAATCGCTCTGACAACATCTTCGACGAATTTCTGATCTTGTTCCATAGGATAAAGAAAATTAATTGTTTTTGGTTAGTTGCGTTTCAAACGTTACATATAGGAGCAGCAAGTCGACGGTGTGGAGAAGAGGTCGCTTTGGGCGACCGGCCACCAGTACTGCGTTTCAAAAATAGTATATCACACCAAAACCAAAAGTCAACGAACTTACTTAGTTGCTCGTGGTTTTTTAAGACTTGATTTGGTCATATAGTCGGAATACCAACTATAATCCCCACCTAAAAGCCGAGAAGCGAGTTCCACGGCGAGCTTGGCGGTTTTTCCTGCTTTGTCGTGGCGTGGAGCGAGCTCCACAATATCAAAACCAGCTAACTGACAGGTTTTGCCGATGAAGCTAGCGATGGCAGTAATTTCGCGGTAGGTTAATCCTCCACGATTCTCCATTGGCGTCCCTGGAGCATACTCAGCGTCGATAGAGTCAACGTCGAGGCTCACCCAAATACGCTTTACTCGTTTTTGGAGTGCTAGAATATTTTTGAATAATGGCTCAAGACCAACTCGGGCAATATCCATAGCAGTCGTTGTTGAGATCTTGTGCTTGCGAATAATATCTATCTCCGCTTGGTCGAGATCTTTAAGTCCAGCATAGACCACATTTTTTGGTTGTACTTTTTGACCAGGCTTTAAAATATTAACGAGACTTGCGTGCCCCATACCAAGTACACCAGCGAGTGGCATGCCGTGAATATTTCCTGAAACTGTTGTCACGTCAGTATTAATATCTCCGTGCGCATCAATCCAAATAACACCGAGGTCGCCACCAAGCGCCACTGACGCTCCGCTGATAGTGCCGAGCGATAAACTATGATCGCCACCAAGCGCAATCGCTACCCGGCCTTGGGCCACCGCTGTCGCCACTCGAGCTGCCGACTCCTCAGCTGTCACCACAATCGCTTCGGCATATTTCATGTTCATAGCCCCTTTTTTGGCGGTGCGACGGGTGGCACACGGCACCGTACCACCATCAAAGACATCGACACCAAGAGAAGAGAGCATCGACATGAACCCAGCTTCGCGAATAGCTTTTGGTCCGCTATCTGTTCCAATGTTATCTTTTCCAAGATCGAGCGGAATGTTAAAAACAGCCACCTGTTTGGCAGTTGGCTTTTTTTCTAAAAACGAGAGAGAATCAAGAGTCATAGATGTAAATACGTAAAACGATCGCTTGTGGCGACCGTTTTAGTATATATGTTTTAGGCGGCTGGCGCAACGGTTTCTTTCGGAGCAGCAGCTTTTTTAGCTTCAGCGACTTGTGCGTGGCGTTTCTTGGAGAGGAAAACAGATTTCTGTTTCTTATCCTTGATAGCCCCAGCAGCAACGAGAAGGTTGTGGATAGTTGGGGAAGGTTGAGCACCTTTACTAATCCAGTACATCACACGATCAAGTTTTGGCTGAAAAGCGTTTTCTTTGGCGTGTGGGTTGAAAGTACCGAGAAGTTCGGTGTATTTGTCGTGAGTATCACGAGCTTTTTCAGAGACAATCAAGCGGTAGGAAGCAAGCTTCTTTTTACCAACTCGTTGTAAACGAATCATTAACATAACGTTATATAAACAGTTTTAGATAAACTGTGACGAATTTCCGCCCGAGGCGGATAAATTGAGAGCCCGACTACTATAGTATAGTTTGGGGGTTTTGTCAACTATTCGGCCTTTTTGTCCTCGTATTGCTTCACGTCCTCAATTTTGACACTAAGAAGCTTGGAAATACCGTCGCCTTGCATCACCACGCCATAGAGGGCGTTGGCGGCATGCATGGTGACCCGATTATGAGTGACGATAATAAATTGTGAATGAGTCGCGAGCTCGCCCATAATCTTCACAAACTTCATCGTATTGCTTTCATCGAGCGCCGCTTCAACTTCATCAAGCACCACAAACGGTGATGGATTGTTGAACAAAATAGCACAGATAAGGGCGATAGATGTAAGGGTGCGCTCACCACCTGAGAGCATGTTTAGGTATTTTACTTTTTTGCCTGGTGGATTAGCGATGACTTCAATACCCGTTAAAATCTTTTCTTTCTTCTTTTGACCAGCCTCATCTTCGGCCGACAGCTCTACCGGAGCGACAGTACCGTCAGGCAGAACAACTTCTTCAGCTGGTGGCTCGCCGTAAATCTCTTCGAGTTCAGCCGTACCACCGCCAAACAATATTTTGAAATAACGATCAAAATCTTTGCGAATTTTTTTGAAAGCACTGGCTCGGCGCTTTTTCATCAATTCATCGAGCTCGGCGATAAGCGTATTTAAATCTCCGGTGGCTTTGCGCAAATCGGTGAGTTGGCCAGTGAGGAAATCGTAGCGCTCTTTGGTTTCTTTATGTTCGCGCACCACTTCTTCATCAATACCACCGATGAGACTCAGTTGGAATTTTAATTTTTCAATATCTCCTGCGAGCACGGTGAGTTGTTCGAGCGGAACAGCGTTCACCCCACGCTTGATAATTGAATCAAGCGATACTTTCATATCGTTCATCACTTCTTGCGCCAAATCTTCTTGTTTGGTTTCGAGCTTGGCGAGCTCAATACGCAAATCGTTGCGACGGTTCAAAATTGCATTCACTGCTTCTTGTTTTTTCTGCATGTCGCTTTGGAGCGCAAAGACACGCTGTTTTTTCTCTTCTTCAGCGCGATTATAGTTTTCAATTTCTTCAGCTACTTTATTTATCAAAGCGTCGCCGGTAGCACGAGCGGTTTCCAGCTCATCTTTTTGAACAGCCAACTTTTTGAGCTGATCGCCATATTCCTCGGGACTAGCTTTGACAAGCGACAGCTCATGCTCGAGTCGAGCGAGCTCGCGCTCGTTATTTTTATATTCAATTTCAATCATTTCCGCTTGCGACGCAGTCGTTCTAGCGTGAATTGTCGCATCAAGCAATTTACTCTTAGCGGCTTCAATCTGACGCTCCAGGTCGGCGAGGTTGTGTGTTTCGAGGGTGACTGCGGCCTGCATGTCGGCTGTATGATCTTCACTACTCAGTGATAATTTTGAAGAAAAGCCAACTGAGCTCCGACGATTGCGGAAACCACCACGCATAATACCTTTTTGTTCCACCAAATCACCATCGAGCGTCACCATGCGAGCTCGGCCAATCCCGAGACGCTCCGCTACTTTCAAATCTTTGATCACCAACGTGCTCCCAAACATCATGGAAAAAATGTTGGAAAATTTAGCATCAAAACGAACTAGGTCAATTGCTTTGCCAAGTACACCAGCTTCCCCAAGCAAACTTTCTTCATTGCCATAGCTGGTGCGTGCCTGAATTTTGTTGAGTGGTAAAAAAGTCGCGACACCGAATCGGTTTTCGCGCAAGTAATCAATAGCCAAACGAGCGACACTTTCATTTTCAACAACTAAAGACGAGAGGTGTGAGCCGGCCGCCACTTCGAGCGCCAAGCGATACTCTTCATCAACTTCACCAAGCTCAGCGACGAGCCCGTGGACTTTGCCAAATTTATTTTTAGCTTCAAGCACTGCCTTCACCGCGGTCAAACCAGAATATTCGCGGTAACTTTGCTCAGACTGGTTTTTCATCATCTCGCTTTGGAGGCGAGAAATTTTGAGACGAAGCTGAGTGGCGTCAACGCCTAATTTTTCAGATTGTTTTTTATACGTATCCGCTTCTTCACGACGTTTCGAAGCGTCGGCTTCGGCAGTTTTCAGGCGATGCGCAATCTCCCCTTCTTTGTTTTTGAGTTCAGTCACTTTTCCTTCGAGCCAGCCGACATTCTGCTGACCAGCCTGGCTATACTGCGTATGCATCTGCCCTTCGAGAATAGCGAGTTGACGTTCCAAATCGTTTTTGGCGTGAACCGCTTCTTGGTAGCGAGCTTGCAGCGCGTCAAAAACTTCTTGGCGAGTTGACCCTCGAGCCAGCTCGGCCAATTCTTCTTGGATTTTTTCTAATACTGTAAAAGTTTCGCGGTACTCCCCTTCCACAGCAGTGAGCTGATGCGCCAAATGGTCGACTTCAGCTTTGTTTCGACTATAGATAGTACTGTAATAACTTTCTTGTGCGCCGTGTAATTCAACTTCTACTTCTTGGCGCTGTTCTAATTTGCGCACCTGTTTGGCGAGCATTTTGAGGCGAGGCTCGACTTCAGCGAGCAGGGTTTCCGCCTGCTTCATATTATCTTCGGTGCGGGCGAGTTTGAGCGAAGCTTGGTGTTGTTTGATCTGATGCTCTTTAATACCGCTGGCTTCATCAAAAAAATCTTTACGTTCCGCCGGCGACACGGTGAGCAGGCGGTCGATCATACCCTGGCTCACAATACTATATGCCCCTTCGGCAAATTTAGCCTTAGCGAGAAGCAGGTGGATATCGAGTAAACGAGCTGGATTATTATTAACAATATATTCACTCTCCCCCGAGCGATACAATCGGCGAGTGATAACAATTTCTGGAGCATCAATACCAGTATCAACACCGGTGTTATCGAGCACCATAGTAACCTCAGCAGCACTGAGCGCCCCTTTGGTTTCGGAACCATTAAAAATAACATCTTCGCTCTTTTTGGCGCGAACATGTTTCATACTCTGCTCACCCATCACCCAGCGAATCGCATCGGTGACGTTGGATTTACCAGAGCCGTTTGGCCCGACAATGCCGGTAACACTAAAAAAACCGTCCTTGGGCGGAAGGAAGTCGAGGACAGTTTTACTAGCAAAGGATTTAAAACCTTGAATTTCGAGTCGTTTCAGGTACATACGTCATTAGTCAGAAAAGTATACCACAAGGGCTTTATCCCCTACAAGATAGCTTCATTAAAGCCAAACCTTGACAAAAGAGGTCTTTATGGGTATACTGAAGCGTTGTTCTTTTCATTTCTCCTAATAAGTATTCGGGGAAGAAGGTGTTTGAGCCAGATTTCAAGACTCTTCTCCCCTGAATACCCAACCAGCCTATCTAGGGGATAGGCGCATCGGAGGTTCGGCATGGCACGGATCGTTTTTGAAGAATGTGGCATTCACGTTTCGCTCGAGATCGCCGGTCAGAAGGGCAAGCGTGTGGAGGCGCTTCGCATCTTCGTCCAGGACGAGATCGACAAGCACTACCGCTTGGGCGACATCAGCCCGGCGGAGAAGAAGGCCCTCCTCGAGGAGGTCCGGACGCACCCGAAGCTCTTCGACACGGAGGAGGAGATGGTGACCGGGCTCATCGAGAGCCACCCGAAGCTCGCCGACATCCTGAAGGCGGCGACGGCGCTCGGCTACAAGTCGGCCATCATCATCGCCATGCCCCACGTCGAGGCCTAACAGCCTCCCTCACCAACGATCCGGAGTACACGAGATGATCAGCGTCTGCAGTACGTGCAAGTTGCACCTCGAGCTGACCCTGCCAACCGGCGGAATCGACCGACACCCACTGCTCGCCACGCGCGGAGCGGTGCACCGTCGGATCGACGAGCTCGAGCGGTACGAAATCATCACGGCCGTGGAGGCGGCCGGGATGCGCGAAGAAGTGGACACCCACCCCGACCTGTGCGACGACCTGAACGAGCTCTGTGAGTCGTTCGGTCTCGTCGAGCAGACGGTGGAGGCAATCAAGTCCATCGTCCGGAACAGCCATCACCACCTCGGCGACGCGCCGGCGCTGATCGACTACGGGCCCGGGCGCAAGCTCCGCCTCACCCTCGAGCGCTACCGCACCGCGGTCGCTTCGGCCACCTAAGGAGAAACTACTTGGTCACTAACCCGGCAAGCCTGACCACCTTGCCCGGCACTCACCCGACCGCTTCGGGTGACACACTAAAACAGCTTTTTTGAAGGCTGTTTTTTGTATCTTTAGCCTATTCTTGACAAGACATTCCCCGCAAGGTAGTATGGTTCGTTCCCTATGCAACACACTGCTTACCAAATTCACCGTCATATTCAGCAAGCGAAAAAAGTGATGATCGTCCCCCACCAGAACCCTGATGGTGATGCGATTGGCGCTGCGACTGCTTTTCATGAATACCTCACCACGCTCGGCAAAGAGATTGTTATTTTTTGCGTCACCTCAGTCACCGAAAAATTATTGTTTGTTCCGAATAGTACCAAAGTTGTCCAAGACCCATCTGTTTTCAACGACCACACTATCGACACGATTGTTGTCCTTGACTCTGGCGATTTGCGCTATGCCGGCATCGCTGAGCTGGTAAAAAACCATCCGGCCACGATTATTAACATCGATCATCATGCCACCAACGAACACTATGGCACGTATAACCTGGTTTTAACATCGGCTGCTTCCACCACCGAAATCTTGTATCATTTTTTCCGTCACAACGGCGTGCGGGTGAATCAGCATATGGCCACTTCTCTTTTGACCGGCCTCACCACTGACACGGGCAACTTTAGTAACGGCGCTACTTCGATGTCAGCTTTTTCTGTCGGCGGTGATCTTATCCGCTCGGGTGGTAATTACAACCTTATCAATAATGCTACTTTGCGTAATAAATCAGTGGATACATTGAAACTGTGGGGCACTGTATTGTCGCGCTTAGAAAAAGATGAACGCCTTGGCCTCGCCCACACCTACCTCACTCAGGCAGATATGCGCGAATACAATGTGCCCGACAATGAAAGCGAAGGGATTGCTAATTTCTTAAATAATTTAGACAACATTAATATTGCTCTCATTCTCAAAGAAACACCGGACGGTAAAATCAAAGGTAGCTTCCGCACCACCAAAAATGATATCGACGTCTCGGCTATGGCCAAAGCGCTCGGGGGCGGTGGGCACAAAAAAGCAGCTGGCTTCACCTGCGACGGCACCATTCAGAGTGTACTCGCTCGCATCTTGACGATGTAAATTGACAAGCTTTGTTAGCTTGTATAGTATTAGAAGACCTTTCCGGGATAGTTGAGAGGTACAACGCCACGCTGTTAACGTGGATATCCCTGGTTCGATTCCAGGTCCCGGAGCTAAAACATACAACGACCTTTACGGTCGTTGTATGTTTTATTTTCCAACCAGCTTACTCTGCACCACCCGCTCACCTGTTGTTGCGACAGCTGCGGCAATGAGCGAAGCGAGGATAATAAGAAAACCTATAAATAATCCGCCCGCCGGATCATCGCTTCCGCTAAAAAATCTAATATAGATCATTCCAACCACTACAAAACCGACACCAACGAGTGCGGAGCGACGTATCGTTTGCAGAGCCTTCACTACTGCCAATGAAAATGTTTTATCTTGTCTGACATACCCCAACACTTTGAATGCCTGATACAGTCCCGTAAAAAAAGCGATAGAGGCGATATACGCATAGGCCAAGAACGGATCGTTGAAGTAGACCTGGAATACTGTGGCGTTTACATTTCTACCTTCGTAGTGTGGCTCGACTAACATAAAAGTGAGCGCACCGAGACCGACGAGCACCACGATTATCTGTAGAAAAAGTGTTGAAAGGTTTTTCATATATTTTCTATACCACGGCTATCTATAAAAATCAATCTAAAAACATCAGTCGCTCCCCTGTTTTTTTAAACGGTTTGCCAAAAAAGTGTCCTGTCGATATACTAAAAATATCGTATTATTATTTATCATACTTTTATGGCTGAACGTTTTTCACCTCATCCTATTGAGCAAGAACATAAAAATGATCTCACCACCCTAGAGCGTGATATCAAAAACACCGAACGGCTGAACGCCCCAGAAATCGAACTGGCTCCGTTTGCCAAAAAAGAATTACAAAAATTAGTTGCCGTCTTACGAGAAACCAACGAATCAGAGGAAGCCAAAAATGTCGTGGCCGTGGTGCGCTGTTGGAAAAAAAATAAAGAGAGCTTGCAAAAATTACTGGCCCGACTACAGCAGATGCGCCACACGATGCCAGAATTACGTGGTTTGTTTATTTCCATCAATGCTGATCAAGATACTAACGACCAAACAACCTTAGCGCTTCAAGAAATTGTAACTGCCTCACCCGATAGCGATTTTCCCATTATCCCTGTCAAAGTAAAAAACTATTCTTGGACCGCTGGTTTAAACGCTCCCGCTGCTGTTTTGCACAAGCTCCTTACCGACAACGACCTCGATGAAGCACAAACACACATGCTGAACCAGTCTTTTGACGTTGAGTTGTCAGATGAACAAGCTGGGATTATGGCCAAACGGGTACGCGAAGGAAAACCCCTTCTCACCCTACGAACATCAACCGGCGAAGCCACTCCTGATGAAATTAAGACGTACATTCAAATGGCGAAACCAATCTTGGCTGACGACAGCTCCCCTACAGAGCGAGCCGCTTACCTGCGTGACAATCCAGGTTTGGTTACTTTAGTTCGCAACACCTGTTCAATTGCTTCACTCAAAGATATCGTAGAGCTCGGTGGTTATAGCCCGAAAACCAATCGCTATGGTGGCATGGAAGACCATGATTTTATTATGCGCCTGCTTATCAGTAGCGACGCCCCGACACGACGAAAGTTATTACGAGCTTTTTTATCGCCCGAAGCCTATGTAGCCTACCGAGATGCCGCTTGGGAAAAAATTTCTTTCGGAGACAAGACCTACAAGAAAAATCGCGAGCGCAACGCCAACGTTCTGATTGCCTCCGACCTAGCTGATCGTCGAAAAAATAATGATTTTATCGTTAAACCAAAAGACCGTGATTTTGTTTTTGAATAGTGTTCTACCTGCGTGAAGTACGCTTGACACCCCTTCTTAGCCCGTGGGATACTAAACCGTACTAATATAATCCACTTTATATGCCCGAAACACGACACCGTGAAACTTCACCAGAAGAATTTCCAACACTCGCTATCACCAAAGACTTGGTCCCAAAACAGGCCAAAGAACTTAGTCGCGAACTTATTTTAGCTATCCAAAAAACTGCCGCTGAATTTCGCGCCGCTGAAGATTCTGACAAAAGCGAGGCTTCCTTCCGTAAGGCTTACGACGTTCTCCAAAAACTCCCAAATATTGAAATTGACACCCTAACCGCCGCTGACTGCGGTGTGAGCGAACGCGATTTTGCCATCTTCAAAAAACTTCTACTCCGTCGCCTGGAACACGGTAGCATTTCCGCTCTTGGCGCTGTTGAGTCGCTCGATGAATAATGTAACTTTACCCTATGAATAAACCAGCTCCCGTGACGTCTATGTACTCCAATTATCTCATTCCGACCGTCATTGAAAAAACCAACTTGGGCGAGCGTGCCTACGACATCTATTCACGCCTCCTCCAAGACAGAATCATTTTCCTCGGCAGTGAAATCGATGACAATGTTGCGAACGTCATTATCGCCCAGCTTCTTTTCCTCGAAAACCAAAGCCCAGAAAAAGATATTAAATTGTATATTAACTCCCCGGGTGGATCAGTGACTGCCGGTCTTGCTATCTACGACACCATGCAACATATCAAAGCGAATGTTAGCACCATCTGTGTTGGTTTGGCGGCGAGCATGGCCGCAGTACTTCTCTCGGCAGGTGAAAAGGGTAAACGCTTTGCTCTCCCCAATAGCGAAATTATGATCCACCAAGTGATGGGTGGTATGGAAGGTCAGGCAAGTGATATTAAAATCCGCGCTGAACGCATGCTTCGCATGAAAGAACGTCTCAACAAAATTTTGGCCGATACTACCGGCAAAGATATTAAGGCAGTAGAAAAAGACACCGACCGCGACAACTTTATGCTCCCAACTGAGGCTCTGAAATACGGTCTGATCGATAAGGTTATCGACTAAAGTACCCGCCTCCTAGCCTACCCGCCCTGCCCTGGGGCGGGTTTGTTTTATTTTGGCTAAAATAAGCCATTTATCCCCTTTTTCACCTTTACGGGCTTGACAATAGAGGCTATCTATGCTATACTTGACCGTTACCTGCTAAACACAGGTTTCCAGTACCAGATTTGGACGCACCGTCGAGACTATTCACACGGATCTCCCTGAAGTACTGTTAACAACCGAATATACCCTAAAACACTCCGGATGAAGTTTGGAAATGGATTTGGGAAAATGCTTGTTTCTCGGCTCCGTGCTGACGAAATAAGTAGTTTCCCGCGTCCACGACAAGCATGGAGATGTGTTATTGGGTAGACTGGCTTCGCGCTGGGCTCTACTTCTGTAACACATCTTCTTGGGTGCGGTTTCGGTCACTCTGTGACCACAAATGCAAAACCTCCCCGTATCAGCAATGATACGGGGAGGATTTTTTTTATACTGATTTATTGTCCGGCTGGAACGAGAGCGCCAGCAGAGGTTGAAGAGACCATCCCCGCTGGTGGCGCACAGGTCGCTTGCCCAGCACAGCTACCTTTTGGTACGCCGACCATACAGATGCGTGGCAGTGGTCGATAATAGCTATCAAACGGTGTTTCAATAGTTTCTCCCGCTGGAGTGGTGCGTGTATAAGTGAACGTAGCGTTAGCTCCCCGGAAAGCGTTCTGACATTTTGTTTGCCCCGGCTCAAGCGTACCATCATCAATATAGATAGTTTGCTCTTCCCCGGCTGGAATCCATTTTTTTACAATTGGATGCGTATACGAGCCACTGCGACCATCGGGCTTGCCCCACAAACTAAAGGCGAGTTCTTGTTTTTTATAATCAATACTGGTGAGAAGCAACAGGTAATTTCCCGTGTCATTGGTAAATTTAAAATCCAGGTGAGGCTCATAGAGTGTCGCGTCGGTACCTGGGTTGCCGTTCACCGGATCAGCATAGTAGCTTACTACGAGCGAATGATTGCGTCGCTCGGTGATTGGCATACCGGAATTCATCGCCATACGGAAAAGTGTGGTGCCCACTTGGCACATCCCACCACCAATTTCTGGCTTGATCTCTCGCCCCTTGATCACCATCTCTGGCAAAAAGCCGTTTTCAGCGGTAAATGGGCCGGCGGATTTATTCGCTGAAAAAACTTCACCTGGTTTAATCAAGGTGCCGTTGAGGCGCTTTACAGCCAGGGCGATATTTTTAATACGGTTGGTATGGCTATCTTTAAAGCTGGAGTAGCCCGTACCGATGAGATCGGTAATGCCAAGCTCGTTAATATCAGCTGTTTTGACGGTTGGCTCAACAATTTCAACTACTACACCGACTGTTCGGATATCTGATGGCGTGTTGTAATTACGAGCGGAGAAGGCAAGATTTATTTGCTTAGCTGTTTCCGAAGCGTTTACTTTGAGACCGGTCTGACTTCCTTGAAACTCTTCCACTTTTCCATCTTTGATAGCAAATTTTGCTTCTTTAGCTTCAGTGTCAATAGCTGGAGAAACTGTTTCATGTATAAAATCTCCGAGCATCGTTTCGTCAAGCACAAGAACAGGTAGTGCGTCAGCGTCTTTTATAACGGTAAGCCAACTAACCATGTTGGCGCGAGAAATCACCCACTCTTCGCGAGCGTTGGTTTTATTATTAACATAATTCAAACTGAGCGGACCAGCACTTAACACGAGCGGAACATTACCGACGATTTTTTCCACATCTTGTTTGGTGATGGTTGGTGTCGTGGTTTCAAGAGCAATAGCGAGCGGGCTAAACGACAAAGCTCCCAGTGCTTGCTCTAGCTGCAAGCGAAGGGCTGGATAGTTGAACGACTGACCGTCTTTTTCTGGAACAACGGTCGCTCGCTCGTCTCTACTTACCACAATTCGAGCATTCGCCCCCCTATCTTCAAATGGGGCTAGAACAGCCTTCACCATATCTTCCAAGCTATTTTCTTGAACCTCGACTGGTACAACAACGGTGTGCGAGTTGAAACGAAGTCGGAGTGGGGCTAAAAATCTAGTCAACACACTACCCGTACGCCCCTGGTTGAGCGCTTCGCGAGCGGTGGATTCACTATCGAGCTGAACAATTTCACTACTGGTGTCGCCAGCGACAACGGTGTTAATTACTACTGACTGCGCCTGGCCTTTCAAGTCGGTAAATGACAGGGTGACACCTTCTTTAGCATAGCGGTTGTTAGCAGTTTCAATCAGCGCTACTACTTCATTTCGAGACAGCCCACCAAGATCAAGCATGCCCACTTTGACGCCAGGGAAGACTTTGCTGTCATACGACATGTTATACAGTGAAATTCCACCAATAGCACCTCCTACAACCACCACCAAAGCCCCAAGAACGCCTAATACCACCCGGAAACGACGTGGGGGTGGGTTAATCGTATTTTGTACGGCTGTGGCCGTTTGGGACACAAAGTCCATAGGCGACTAATCTTCGATGACAATAATAGGAATACTACTGGTAACAATAGCCTTTGGCAAGTAAATGGCTAAAACGCCATTTCGGTATTCTGATCGCCCCATATCGGCTTTGACGTCTACCGGGAGAACGATGGTGCGAGAAAAAGTTCCCCAATAACATTCGGCGGTAAACTGCTGTGACGGTTTTGGTGCTGGTGACAAACGACGACCGCGGATGGTGAGAAAATCATTATGAAGATGTAATTCGATATCTTCTGGTTTGGTGCCGGCCATGGTAGCGACAATTACGAGCTCGCTTTCTGTCTCGGAAACATCTACTGACAATTGACCTTCTTCATGCTCGGCGAGGCTACGCTCACCAGCTTGGCGCGCAAGCCAAATAAGCTCGTCGGGCGGGCGGATAGGAGCGTTTTTGAAAGGAATAGGATTACTCATGGACATAGGAGGGAGGGTGGCTAATGAGCAAAGTATAGCACAGAAGGCCGACATGGGACAACGCCCCCACCAACCCGTATTGACCGATTTATAGAAACTTGGTAGTATGGTTATGCTTTATTTTAAAGAAGCCGTGGTAGCTCATTGGTAGAGCGCTGCCCTGAAGAGGCAGGCGTAGCCAGTTCGATTCTGGCCCGCGGCACAGGGTACAAACCCACAAACAATTAACGGGGTATGGCTCAATTGGCTAGAGCGTCTGGTTTGGGACCAGAAGGTTGAGAGTTCAAGTCTCTCTACCCCGACTAATATAAAAGACACCATGAGTATGGTGTCTTTTATATTTGTTTGAGGCAGAATGAGAGACTTGAACGCCGGAGCGATGTCGCGCGACGCAGTTGGGCGAGCGCGACCGCGAGGCGGTGGCTAGCCCGAGGAGATGGAAGTCGACGAGAGGCGAAGCCAAGTCTCTCTACCCCGACACAAAAAACCACCCTCATTGAGGGTGGTTTTTTAAGGGTAGCGATGGTTTGCTCCCT
>CAYUBH010000002.1:0-42453 GCA_964442985.1 uncultured Gammaproteobacteria bacterium | reverse complement strand
TCCACTCCATACATTTGCCCTGGTCCGCGAATTTCCAAATCTTTTTCAGCCAGAGCAAAGCCGTCGTGATGGGCTTCAAAATACTGCAGGCGCTCCTCCACTGCCTTGGTGGTGTTGTCAGTGAAAAGCAGGCAATACGACTGATAGCTCGAACGCCCCACCCGCCCGCGAAACTGGTGAAGCTGGGCGAGACCAAAACGGTCGGCACCTTCAATCATCATAATGCTAGCGTTCGGAATATTCACCCCCACCTCAATGACCGAGGTGGAGACGAGAATGTGTATTTCATTTTTCTCAAATTGCTCCATCACTGCTTCTTTTTCTTCTGGTTTTAATTTTCCATGTAAAAAACCAACTTTCAAATCTGGAAAAATAGTAGTGGACAGCTTTTCGTATTCCATCATCACAGATTTTTTCTCCACGGCCCCCTGCCCCACTCCTTCGATAAGCGGACAAACCACAAATACTTGTCGACCAGCCTTTACTTGGTCGCGAATAAAGCCGTAAGCTTTCTCACGCTTGGCTGGTTCAACTACTTTAGTAATAATTTTCTTTCGCCCCGGGGGCAGCTCGCTAATAATAGAAACTTCTAAATCACCGTAGAGCATAAGCGCGAGCGAGCGCGGAATCGGGGTGGCGGTCATGCTCAAAAAATGCGCCCCAGCACCTTTGTCTTTCATAATTTTTCGCTGCATCACTCCAAAACGATGTTGTTCGTCGACAATCACGAGGCCGAGCTGTTTAAAATGTACTGCTTCGGTGAGAAGTGCATGTGTCCCAATACTTACTGCTATTTTTCCTTCGGCGAGCATGGTGTGGAGCGCTTTTTTGGTGACTTTGATCACCACTCCATTGTCGCTCACATACCTCTGTGTGCGAGTTACCAGAGCGACTGGCAGGGTGGATAATAATTTGGAAACACCTTCAAAATGTTGACTCGCCAAAATCTCGGTTGGGGCCATAAGCACCCCTTGAAAGCCGTTGAGCGCGGTGTTGTAGAGAGCAATAGCGGCCACCACTGTCTTCCCCGAACCAACATCGCCCGAGAGCAGGCGATTCATTGGTCGAGGCTCAGCAATATCTTTTAAAATTTCCCAGGTCGCTATTTTTTGTGTTTTGGTGAGGGCAAACGGCAAGCTCGCTACGAACTCTTTAATCTTGGTTTCTTGAAATACCAGCGCCGGAGCCAACGACGCCACCCGATCACGCCGAGCAATTTCAGCTTGCAGTTGTAATAAAAATAACTCATCAAATTTAAGCCGACGAGTGCTCTCGGCTAAATGCGCATCATCGCTTGGAAAATGAATGCCGTGAATTGCACCAATCAGTGGCGGGAGGTCAAAGCGCTCTTTGATAACGTCCGGTACCCAATCAGGAACTTCTTTAAGGGTATCCACACAATATTTAACCATGTGTCTAATTTGTTTTTGAGGTAGGCCTTCGGTGATGCCATACACTGGCACCAAGCGAGCAGTGTGTACCGCTTCACCAACCACCTTTTCATAGGTCGGGCCGACAAGCTGTGGCCCGAGCATATCCGACTTCACCACCCCCGACAGATACACCGCATCTCCCGAAGCTAGATTGTTGGTAATAAACGGCTGATTAAACCAAATCACCCGGAGACTCCCCGATTCATCAGAAACCAGTGCTTCGGTAATGGTCTTTCTGGTTTTAAAACTACGCCGATTGGCAATAAGCTCAATTCGGCCTTTGACTGTCACCGCCTGGCCTTCGACGAGTTGTTTAATCGGCAGGCATTGGCGAAAGTCTTCATAGCGAAACGGGAAATAGTATAACAAATCATAGACGGTCCTGAGGCCAAGGCGTTCTAAGCGGGCAACCGTTGATTTTCCTACACGAGGTAGCTGGGCCAAGCGAGTGGTCAATTCCATAGTGGCGGTAGTATAGCACCAAGGGGGTGAGAAAAACAAAAACACCTCGTTTACGAGGTGTTTTTAATATGTGCACTCATTAGGAGTCGAACCTAAATTTTCGGCTTCGCAGGCCAATGTCCTATCCATTGAACGATGAGTGCAGGGGCTAGATAACAAACGCCATTGTAAGCGTTCGTACCGTTTTTGTCAAGTCCGGCTGGTACGATTTTGCGCTTACAATGGCGTTTGTTGCTATGGGCTTTTAGAGTTTAAAGGTGCGGGCGAGACGGTCACTCATCGGCTCTTCTTCTTGGTCTAAATCTTCTTTGAGAAATTTTTTGAGATAGTCGCGAACTGGGCGTGGATCATAATCGAGCAACGGCACCTGTAAACGATGTTTTACCATGTTGTTGAGAGTAAAATACAGGTTTTTGACCTCCGGCGGATTATAAATAATCCAAAAATTACTCAATTCATTGTAACGATAAAATTTCTTGCCTAAAATAATCCCCACTTCAGTAATAGCAAAATAGACATCGATCGGATTTTGCATATCGTGTAAATACACAATAATACCAAACAACACGACGATAAGCGAAAATAGGTAATTCTGAGAAATAAGGCTATACGCCAAAAGCGCTACAACACTAATGGTCGCCACCATATACCAGCGCTTGGAGCGCTCTCTTTTTTCATATTCTTTGACCCACCACTCATAGACAACCCGTCCGGTGGCGACATTCTCTTTGAGAAGATCTTTAGGCATACGATTTTTTTGAGAAAACTAGAGACTAGGCTTTAGTATAGCATATCTCGCGCTAAAAAACCAAGATTGATTTATACCTTTACTGTGGTATACTTATACTGAACTACTGTATGCGACGTCCTTTTTTCCTGTATGACTAACGAACCAGTTAATTTACTTCCCAAAAAATCTTCCAAACGGTCACTCATCTTCATCAGTCTCTTTGCTGGTCTTTTTTTATTATGCGCGCTTTTTTGGTCGGTTTCATCTTCGTTTACTATCGCTGGTGTCACCTTGCACCCTCGTGAACAAGGCCTACTCCAAACAGTCAAAAACTTTATTTTCGCCGATGAGCCGTCACTCAAAGGGCAGGCTGAAGACCGAATTAACATCCTCCTTCTTGGTATGGGTGGCGCTGGTCACGATGGCCCCTATCTCACCGATACCAATCTGATTCTCAGCATTAAACCGTCCACCAAAGAAGTGGCGATGATTTCTATTCCTCGTGATCTGGGTGTCACTATCCCTAATCAAGGAATCCGAAAGATTAATTACGCTGGGGCCTACGGCGAAGCGCAGTCGCCGGGCCAAGGCGGCGAATTTGCTCGCCAAGTATTTGAGAATACCTTTGGCCAATCCATCCCCTATTATATTCGCGTGGATTTCAAAGCGTTCACCGATATGATTGACGCCGTGGGCGGAGTGCAGGTCAATGTACCAACTACTTTTACCGACACACAGTTCCCTGGAGAAAACTTTAGCTTCCGCACCGTTCATTTTGATGCTGGCCCGCAAACCATGAACGGCGAAACAGCGCTAACCTTTGCCCGCTCGCGTCATGGCAACAATGGTGAAGGTGGCGATTTTGCCCGCGCTCGCCGTCAACAGCTCGTCATCTTGTCGCTCAAACAAAAATTACTGTCGGCCGGCACCTACACCAATCCGCTTACTATCCAGCAAATTCTAAGTTCGCTCAAAGCCCATGTCACCACCAATTTAAGTATTACCGAGCTCACTTCTCTCGCGCGCATGGCTGGTGAATTTAACTCATCGCCAAAAAATCTCGTACTCGACAACTCCCCAACCGGCTTTTTGGTAAGCACCACCGGCGAAAGCGGAGCATTTCTCCTTTTCCCAAAGACTGGCGACTACACCAACGTCAATACAGCCATTGCTGGCATTTTTAGCTCCACCTCTACCCCTTCTTTGGCGGTTACCCCAGCCCTTATCTACCCCAAACCAGCCACTTCCACCCCTGGGACAGTAGTCTATTCCAACTTTAAGGTGGAGCTTCAAAACGGCACCTGGCGGGTCGGTTTGGCCGCTAGAATGCGTGAACGGTTGCAAGAAAAGGGTTTTTCTGTTATAACGGTGGGGAACAGTTTAAAGCGTCCAATTGAAAAAACAGCCATTTATTTGCTCAATCCAGCGGTTTCTCGAGCTTCGACCAAAGCGCTGAGCGACCAGCTTAAAGCTCCTATCCTCACTGTTTTGCCTGAATGGCTCACTATTGGATACAATAACCCTGAAACGACCGAAGACGAATCAGGTATGAAATACAACCAAGAAGCTGATGTCCTTGTTATCTTGGGCGCAGACACCAAAGAATAAAACTCTATTATGGCCACACCTGCTACAATTATTGATAATAACCTTCCTACCGTTGCTCTGGTTGGCCGTGTTAATGTTGGTAAATCATCTCTTTTCAATAAAATCATTGAGCAAAATTTAGCGCTCGTCTCCGATATTCCGGGTACTACCCGCACTCGAAACGTTGCTATCGCTACTTGGCGCGGCAAACAATTCCGCATGATTGATACTGGCGGTCTTACTTTTTCCGAAGACGTTCCGCTCGAAGATGATATCATTAAACAAACCGAAATCGCTCTCAAAGAAGCCGATGTGATCGTGTTTGTGATTGACATTACTTCGGGCATTCTCCCCCAAGAACGCGAATTGGCTCGACGCCTCAAAAAAACCGCTGATAAAAAACCGGTTATTTTGGTAGCCAACAAGGCTGACACTATCGCTCTTCACACCGAAGTCTACAACAGCGAATGGATGAAACTTGGTTTTGGCGCTCCAGTCCCAGCTTCGGCTGCCAACGGTAGCAACATCGGCGATGTGCTCGATCTTGTTTTCAAACAACTCAACAAAACCAAACGCCGACCAAAAGCTATCAAAGACGATATCTCACTTATCAAAGTGTCTATCATGGGCAAACCAAACGTTGGCAAATCCTCTCTCTTCAACAAGCTTATCGGCGAAGATCGTGTGATTGTAAGCGACATGCCTCATACTACTCGCGAACCACATGACACCCTCGTTGAAGTTGACGGTCAACATATTTTATTCGTTGACACCGCTGGTATCCGTCGCAAAACCAAAGTCTCCGGTGAACTCGAAAAAATGGGTATTAGCAAAAGCATTGCCACAGTCAATAAATCAGATATCGTGCTTTTGGTGCTTGATGCTACTGAGCCAATCTCCGATCAAGACCAGCAATTGGCTGGTTTACTCCGCGAACACACTCGCAGTGTGATTATCGTGGTCAACAAATGGGATCAAGCCGATGATAACAGCGACGAATTCCGCAATAACGTCAAAAAAGACATTCTTGTCTCCTTCCCCCACCTTGATTACGCTCCAGTAGTGTTTGTGAGTGCAAAGACCGAATACCGTGTACACCAAATTTATCCACTCATCAAACAGGCTTGGGAAGGTCGTCAAATTGTGGTTGATGAACTTGTTCTCAAAGACTTCTTGAAGCGCACCTTGCGCAAAAAGCTCCCAACCAAAGATCGTGGTGTTCGCCACCCTCGCGTGGTCGCCCTCAATCAGCTTGGCTTCAACCCACCAATGTTTGAAATGGTTATCAAATCCAATACTTCGGTTCACATGTCCTATGTGCACTTTGTGGCCAACCGCCTCCGCGCTGAATTCGGCTTTTTTGCCGCTCCAATCGTCATGAAATTGAGCAAGCTCAAACATCACACCTACGCTCCAAAAGACTAACGTCTTATTTGTATGAAACTTATTATCGGTCTCGGCAATCCTGGCAGAGAATACATGTTCACCCGTCACAATGTTGGTTTTTTAACGCTCGACAGAATTCTATCCATGACCGAAGAAGAACAGTTTACTCCTGATCGGAAAAACCACGCCGAAATTTGTAAAACTGCCCTCTATGACAAGCGTGTTGTCTTGGCCAAACCGCAAACCTTCATGAATAATTCTGGCGATGCTGTTCAGGCGCTTCTCTCTTACTACAAGCTCACCCCAAAAGATCTGATTGTTATCCACGATGATAAAGATATTCCTTTGGGCACTATTCGCATTCAAAGCGCTCGTGGTGCTGCCGGCCACAACGGTGTGAAGTCTATTATCGAAAAAATTGGCACAAATGATTTTACTCGTTTCCGTATTGGTGTGGCTCCAAAAGAAACTCCAATTGCCGATACTGCTGACTTTGTTTTGGGAAAGTTTACTAAAGAAGAACAACAGCACCTGTCAGAGATCTTCAATCACGCTATTGATAACCTCCGCCAACTACTTTAACTTTTCTTTATCTGCCATAAGATAGACTACCATCCTAGTCTATCTTTTTTTATATATGCCTCACGATGACATTCGCGCCATACATAGCTCAGACGCTGATTACCCCCTCCGTTTAGCCGAAATCCACAATCCACCAGACATCCTCTTTGTGCGTGGAGCACTGCCCGATGATGCCCGCCCACATATTGCCATTGTCGGCACCCGTCGCCCCACCCCCTATGGTATTTACATGGCCGAAATGCTGTCTTTCGAGCTGGCTCGGCTTGGTGTCGTGGTGGTCAGCGGTCTGGCTCTCGGAATTGACGGGAAAGTGCACGAATCCGCGCTTCGAGCTGGCGGGACTACCTTCGCTATTCTCGGCTCAGGGGTCGATGAACACACGGTGTATCCAACCTCACACCGGGGCTTAGCCGACAAAATTGTCGCCTCCGGCGGAGCTCTCGCCAGTGAATACCCAGCTGGCTTCAAACCTACCCAGTATTCTTTTCCAGCTCGGAATCGCATTATCGCCGGCATTACCCATGGAACACTGGTGATCGAGGCCCCCGAAAAATCTGGCGCCCTCATCACCGCCTACAGTGCTCTCGAAAATGGTCGTGAAGTTATGGCTGTTCCCCACCCCACCACCTCGCTCTATGGCCGAGGTTGCAATAATCTTATTAAGCGCGGCGCCTCAATTATTACTGGTGTTGAGGACGTACTCGAGCTTTTTCATCTCACGGCGATACAAGATACCCCAACACCAGTCTTGTCATTGTCCGAAACTGAGCAGATTGTTCTAACCGAGCTCACTATTATGCCCCGAACTATTGATGAACTTACCACGCTCACCCACTTGTCCAACGCCCTCCTTCTTGGCGCGCTCACCACCTTGGAATTAAGTGGTCTTATTACCAAACTCGACGCTGTCCACTACGCTCCCACAAAACAACGCAAATAAAAAACCGACAAAGTATGTTTGCCGGTTTTATGCTAATGTTTAGCCAAATAATCGAGCGAAAAAACCTTTTTTCTTTTCAGGTGGAGCTGGTGGTTTGACTGGAGAAATATCTTGGCGCCCTCTGGTACTCCCGCGCGGCTCAACAGCTCTCGGTCGTGCTACTTTTTTAGGCTTGGCGAGTACTTGTTCGACAATATTTGAAGTGTGCACGTCAATAACCTGAGCATATCCCTTATCTCTTTTTTCTTTAACGTCTTTACTATAATCAATAAGCGCCTCAATATCATCTAGTTTTTGTTGATCGATCTCTGCAAACAACTCTCCGCGCTGTAGAGACTGAAAAATATTCGTTAATTCCTGCACATAGCTCGGGTCTTTAAAGCGTTCTTCTCGAGTTTGTTTCGCTTCGTTTCGCAGAGCTTTTTCTAGGGCTTTTTGCTGCTTTCTAGCTCGATCGGCTTGCATTTCTGGGGTGCGAGCACCAAGGCCTTCCTCCACTATCACTGACGGCAGAGCATCCACCTCTTCCACGACCGGCTTAATCTTACCTTGCTCGTTTTTTTGCTTCTGCACCACTCGAGCATATTCGGCATTATATTCACTCATAGAAAATAAAGTTATTTATAGGTACATAGTAGCAAAAATTGACAAAATGGGCAAAAACCGGTATTCTATGGGGATTATAACGCTTACCTATGCGTACTCTCGTCATCGTAGAATCCCCAACTAAAGCCAAAACAATCACCAAATTCCTTGGCAAGGACTATGTGGTGAAATCGTCTTTTGGTCATGTCCGCGATCTTCCAAAAAGCAAGATCGGCGTTGACGTTGAGAACAATTTTGCTCCTCATTATATTAATAGCCGTGACAAAACCAAGGTTATTAAAGAGCTCAAAGATGCAGCCAAAAAAGCTGACGAAATTCTATTTGCCACTGATGAAGACCGTGAAGGTGAGGCTATCTCTTTCCACTTAGCTACCCTCTTAGATATTGCCCCAAGCAAGGCTAAGCGTATTACATTTCATGAAATTACCAAGACTGCCCTCCTCCACGCTATTGAGCACCCACGAGCTTTAGATTTAAGCTTGGTAGACGCTCAGCAAGCTCGTCGCGTGCTTGATCGATTGGTTGGCTACAACCTCTCCCCTTTCTTGTGGCGCAAAATTGCTAAGGGCTTGTCGGCAGGTCGTGTGCAATCAGTCGCTGTTCGTTTGGTGGTTGAGCGCGAGCGAGAAATCACCGCTTTCAAACCAGAAGAATACTGGTCTATTGAAGGTCTCTTCCGCCCGCTTGATGCCAAAGAAACTTTTGAAGCCAAGCTCAATCTTATCAAAGGCAAAAAGGTTGAAAAACTTGACCTCAAAGATCAAAAAACTGTTGATGCGATTGTTAACGATCTCAAAAATACTACTTACACCATTACCGAAGTTGAAGAAAAACAAACCAAACGCAACCCACTCGCCCCATACACTACCTCTAGTCTTCAACAAGATGCCAACCATCAGCTCGGCTTTTCTGCCAAGCAAACGATGCGCCTCGCACAGCAGCTCTATGAAGGTGTGGAATTGGCCGGCGAAGGCTCAGTTGGTCTTATCACCTAC
Source organism: uncultured Gammaproteobacteria bacterium (assembly GCA_964442985.1). Taxonomy (GTDB): domain Bacteria; phylum Patescibacteriota; class Patescibacteriia; order Magasanikbacterales; family GWA2-37-8; genus 2-02-FULL-45-10. The sequence continues at coordinate 33,732 of CAYUBH010000002.1, read as the reverse complement.
ATGCGTACCGACGCCGTAAACTTGTCGGAAAAATTTATCACCGATGCTCATGAAATGATCGGCAAATCGTTTGGTGCCAAATACCAAATCAAAGAACCACGTACGTTTAAAAACAAAAGCAAAGGCGCTCAAGAAGCTCACGAAGCTATCCGCCCAACCGAAGCGAGCCGGACTCCTGATGATATGGCGTCGCATCTCGACAAAAACCAACTTCGCCTCTACACCCTTATCTGGAACCGCGCTGTAGCCACTCAAATGGCTGCTGCTGATATCAACTCAGCCACTATCGACCTCGAAAGTGCTAACGGTTACAGCTTTCACGCTACTGGTCAGACAGTATTATTTGAGGGCTTCTTAAAATTATATCCTGATAAAACCAAAGAAAATCTCTTACCAAAACTAACCGTTGGTGAAAAAGTTACCTGCGACGAACTTAAGCCTGAACAACATTTCACCGAACCGCCAGCTCGCTATTCTGATGCGACTTTGGTTAAAGCGCTTGAAGAATTTGGTATCGGTCGCCCAAGTACCTACGCTCCAACGATTGCCACCATCGAAGATCGTGGTTATGTTGAGCGTGATGACAAGAAAAAATTGGCTCCGAAAGAAATTGCCTATACCGTCAATGATTTGTTGGTGGAACATTTCCCACACATTGTTGATTTTCAATTTACCGCTGAAATGGAAGAGCATTTTGATGAAATCGCTCGTGGCGAACGTGAATGGCAACCAGTTATTAAAGAGTTCTACACGCCGTTCAAAGAAAATCTGGATAAAAAAGATGCTGAACTAGAGAAAAAAGCGCTCACCGAAGAAGCCACCGATGAAGTTTGTGCTAAATGTGGCAAACCGATGATTGTAAAAGTTGGTCGCTTTGGTAAATTCTTGGCGTGTACCGGCTACCCTGAATGTAAATCGACCAAACCATTTGGCACCGAAGAAAAAGCCATGGCTGCTGCCGAACCAACCGACCAGATCTGTGAAAAATGCGGCTCCCCGATGATGCACCGCATGGGTCGCTTTGGGCCATTCCTTGGCTGTTCCAACTATCCAACGTGTAAGAATATTAAGAGCATTGATATTAAACTCAATCTCAAGTGTCCAAAATGTAAAGAAGGTGATGTTGTAGAAAAACGCAGTAAGCGTCGTAAGATTTTCTACGGCTGTAATCGCTACCCAGAGTGTGATTTTGCTGTTTGGGAAAAACCAACTGGCGAAGCCTGCCCTACTTGCTCGCAACCACTCGTATTTGCAGCCAAAGGCGCTATCAAATGTAGTAATAAAGAGTGCTCCTATACTAAAGAAGCGGCCATCGAGACAACCTTGCCATAAACCGCGCAAGCTTCTATACTACAGCGGAGACTCTTCTATCCTGTAGTATGCCTTCGTATAAAGTCGACTTCCCCACTAATTTAAGCATTGATCACATTATCGAGCTGATCAAGCGCTATACTCGACCATCTGAAATTGAGATGGTTATTTTGGCGTTTGAAGTAGCTAAAAAGGCTCACGAAGGCCAGGTCCGCAAATCTGGCGAACCCTACCTTATCCACCCGCTTGGCGCCGCCTACATCCTCGCTACGATGCGTATGGACGCTTCTATTATTGCTGCCGCCCTCCTCCACGACGCCCCTGAAGATACTTCGCTCACGATTGAAGAAATTGCCAAAGATTTTGGCCCGGATATCGCCTCCATGATCGAGGGCGTCACCAAACTTGGCAAACTCAAATACCGTGGCGTCGAGCGCTATATCGAAAACCTGCGCAAAATGTTCGTGGCTATGGCCGAAGATGTCCGCGTCATGATTATTAAATTCGCCGATCGTATCCACAACCTGAGCACGCTCGAATATCTTCCCGAAGAAAAACGTCGCCGGGTGGCGCTCGAAAGTTTAGAAATCTATGCCCCTATCGCCCACCGTCTTGGTATGGGTGAGTTCAAAGGCCTGCTCGAAGATTTAGCTTTTCCACATGTCTATCCAGAAGATTACGCTCGCACCGTCGCTTTGCGCGACCAATTGATTCACGATGGCGAAGGCTATATTGAATCTATTCTTGAAGTTATTAAAAAAGAACTCAAAGATGCTGGTATCCACTATTTAGATATTCATGGTCGCAAAAAACAACTTTATAGTTTTTATCAAAAACTCCTCAAAAAACAATGGGAGACCAGCAAAATTTATGACGTCATTGCTCTGCGTGTCATCGTGCCGGATATTGCCGACTGCTACGCCGCGCTTGGTATCGTCCACAAACTTTGGAAACCGCTCAAGGGTCGCATCAAAGACTACACTTCTCAGCCAAAGCCAAACGGCTATAAATCACTCCACACTACTGTCTTTTGCAACGACGGCAAGACGGTCGAATTCCAAATTCGCACTCAAGAGATGCACTACGAAGCTGAATTCGGTGTGGCCGCTCATTGGCATTATGACGAAAGCGGTATTAAACTCCCCGCCAAAGAAGTTGGTTGGGCCAAAGAGCTCGCCGAAATTCAAAAAGATATTTTGATGAACATCGCCGATCTAGAAGATTTGAAAGTTGATTTTTTCCAAAATCGTATTTTTACCTTTACCCCAAAAGGTGATGTTATCGACCTCCCTGAAGATGCTACGCCAGTGGATTTTGCTTATCATATCCATTCCGAAATTGGTAACAAATGCGCCGGCGCCAAAGTGAACGACCGCTTGGCTCAGCTTGATACCCCGCTCAAAAGCGGTGACGTGGTAGAAATTATCGTCGATAAAAACCGCAAAATGCCAAGCCCTGACTGGCTAAAATCAGTCAAAACACACTTAGCTAAAACGCATATTAAGGATAGTATTAAATCCAATTCTATCAAAGAGTGGATCAACCATCTTATCCCTTACAAACGTAAAAAAAATACCGGTACTTAACCGGTAATTTTTTTAATAAGTTCTTTGAGCTCGTCTTTGGAGTAGTAGTTTATCACCACTGCGCCCTTATCGTCTTTGCCGTTCACCGTGACTTTGGTGCCGAGTGCCGAGCGAAGCTGTTCTTCAACATACAGGAGGTTAGGGTCGCGTCGAGCTAGCTTGGTTGGCGCGGTGGTTTTTTGCACTTGTTTCTCTACCTCGCGGACAGTCATTTTTTCTCCAAGCATCGAGGCGAGCATGTCGAGCTGTTGTTTTTTATCATCCAGGGTGAGAAGTGATCTGGCTTGGCCAGTCGAAATCTTACCTGAGACGAGAGCATTTTGTACTTCTTCTGGCAAATTAAGCAAACGAATCATGTTGGCGATAGCCGGGCGACTTTTGCCCACTTTGTCAGCCACCTGTTCTTGCGTCAGGCCAAATTCTTCAATCAACCGCTTATAGGCAAAGCCTTCTTCGAGAGCGTTGAGGTCTTGGCGTTGAATATTTTCAATCAAGGCAACTTCGAGGCGCTGTTCGTCGGCCAGCTTTTTGACAATCACTGGCACGGTGGCAATATGCGCCATCTGAGCGGCGCGCCAACGACGCTCCCCGGCAATGAGCTGGTAGCCGCCATCAGGCATTTCACTCACCAACAGTGGCTGCAAAATACCGTGCTCTTTAATAGAATCCGAAAGTTCCTGCAATTCTTCTGGTTTAAAATGACGGCGAGGTTGATCGCTATCAGGTTTAATTTCCGATACTGGCACGTGCCAGACGCGATCGGCGCTTTCGAGCCCGTGTGGCTGAGTCGCTGGCTTTTTGGCACTGCTCGTTGTAGTAATTAGGGCTCCAAGCCCTCGTCCAATGGACATATCCTTGGTATAAAAAATTATGGTTGCTGTTCGTTTTCAGGAGTCGCTGGCTTTTCAAACATTGCCATCACTTCCTGTGCCAATCGCTCATAGGATTTGGCTGCTTTACCACCCGGCTCATAATGGAAAATACTTTTTCCAAAACTTGGGGCTTCGGCCAGGCGCACTGTGCGCGGAATCACTGCTCCAAAAATAGTATTTGGGAAATATTTTACCAATTCTTGCATGACTTCTTCAGAGAGTCGGTTGCGGCTGTCGTACATGGTGACTACAGCACCCATTACTTCAATTTCTGGTTTAATATTGTCGCGTACCAGATCAATTGTTTTGAGTAGTTGTCCGAGCCCTTCCAGCGCATAGTATTCAGCCTGCACCGGAATCATGATTTTATCGGCAGCGACCAGGCCGTTTAAGGTCAAAAGACCGAGTGACGGTGGTGAATCGATAATAATATAGTCGTAGGCATGGCGTACTTCACTCAAAATGTCAGACAGCTTACTTTCGCGACCTTCTACGCTTACGAGCTCAACATTGGCCCCGGCCAAATCCGGCGAAGATGGTACAATTCTAAGACCAGCATGACTGGTGTTATAAGTGACATCGTGAATTCGATGTTGTGACATGAGGGCGTGATACAAACCCTTTTCCATCTCTTGAAATTTAAGCCCCAAACCAGACGTAGCATTCCCTTGGGGATCCAGATCAACGAGAAGGACAAATTTACCGGCTTCCGCTAAACCAGCGGCTAAATTGACTGCCGTTGTCGTCTTTCCTACCCCACCTTTTTGGTTAACAACAGAAATAATCACCGACATACTAGGGCTTAATCATTTTACACATCTCTATGATAGCATAGAATTGACAAACAACCAAGATTAGGGTACTATGAGGGTACTAAAACTAGGCCCAGATGGCGGAATTGGTAGACGCACGGGACTCAAAATCCCGCGACTTCGGTCATGAGAGTTCGATTCTCTCTCTGGGCACATATACAATAGGACACTCCTCTAAAGGGGTGTCCTATTGTATATATTCAACAGAGGAGGAGAATCGAACTGAAGATGGAAAGAAACGAAGTTTCTTTCTTGTTGAGGAAAGGCTTTGGAAAACCCGAAGGTTTTCCAAAAGGCCGACGGCAGGAGGCCGTGTGAGATTCTATTACTTTGCCTGTATACCAACCCTATACACCCACCTCTCTTTTTGTTACACTTGCTCTACTATGAATACTATTAAACCCGGAAAATACCAGCATTACAAGGGCGGTCTCTACGAGGTTGTTACTGTCGGGCGCATCGAAGCCACCCTCGAAGAAGTGGTGGTCTACAAAGCCCTCTACACCTCCCCCGACTTCGGCACCGAGGCAGTGTGGGTTCGCCCTGTCACTTCTTTTCTCGAAACGGTGACAGTTGACGGAAAAACCTTGCCTCGCTTTACTTTCATCTCCTAACCTATGCTCTTTATTGCCGTAAGTATCTACGGATACTGTTTAGTGGCCTCCCTGCTTATTTTCTTCATTGTTCGCGACAGTCGTCGCCCTGAGACATTCTTATCTCGTCATCCTATTCTCGCAAACGTGATAGGCAGTATTCTCGCCCTTGGCATCATCCTCGCCCTCTACGCCCACCTTATCGAGCCCTACCGCCTCGTCACCACTCGCGCCTCAGTACCTTCCAGAGTCACCTCCCCTATTCGTGTTGGTTTGGTCGCCGATATGCAGGTCGGTATGCACAAAAAAAGCGAATGGATGGAAAAAGTTACCACCAAAGCCTTGGCCGAAAAACCAGACATTATCCTGATTGCTGGCGATCTAGTGGCCAACGAAGGAACTCTTGAGGATGAAAGTGTCTATCTAGAGCCCCTCAAAAAATTAGTTGGTGTTATACCAATCTATTACGTGCTCGGTAATCACGATTATGGCGTCGCCACCAAGCCGGGCCTCACCTTCAATTCCATTAACGGTGACAAACATGATTTAGTAATGGCACGCATGCAAGCAATCGGTGTCCCACTTTTACGCAACGAGCTGGTCTGCCCGACATTCAAAACACAGACACTCTGTATTTTTGGTACTGATGATATTTGGGGTAACCAAGCTGATTACACCCGCTTGTCGGCCTGGGACACCGCCAAACCACTCATTCTTTTGAGTCATAATCCAGACGCTATCCTCTCCTGGCCAACAACCCTCAAAAAACCAGATATCTTTTTGGCTGGTCACACCCATGGCGGGCAAGTTTATCTCCCTTTCTTTGGCCCACTCGGAAATGCCGGGGTTGATTTAGGCAAAAAATATTACCGCGGGCTGAACTACTGGAACGATATTCCTATTTTCACCACTGTTGGAAGCGGTGAATCGCTCGGATCACTGCGCTTGTTTACCCCACCAGAAGTTGCTATCATTACCCTAACACCTTAACTATGCAACCCACAGACCCAGTTAAGCAATTTATCGGTGAACACCAAATTGAAGACGCCCACACAGACGCCTATCAGTATCTTCGTGTTCGGTATAGAAAACTGATGGTTTTCGGTATTCCGATTGCCATAGTGTCTTTGGCAGTATTCCTCTATCTGGTGATAGCTAACGACGTAGAAGGCGCTATTGAACCACTTACCTGGCTTATCATAGCACCGCTTCTTGCAATTGGTTATTTTTTTGCAACTGTCAGCTTAAAAATGCGAGCGCTTTTGTTTGAGCAGTTTGCAGCACGTCATGGAATGACGTATACCTCCGGAGGCACACAGTACAATGGCATATTCATGGACGTCGGTAATAATCAAAAGTCCTACAACACCGTGCACGGATCGTTTGATGGTAATGATTTTTGGTTGTTTAATTTTTCCTACACCCTCGGATCAGGCAAACACAAGCAGTATTGTAAACGAACTGTATTTAAAATTGTTTTTCCCTGCGAATTTCCACGCATGACATCATTTTCCGACATGCATGCTTTTTATATTCCCAGTGATTACTTTAAAAACCCTCAAAAGGTAATCCTTTCAGGAGATTATGAGCATTTTTTTGACTTGACGGTGGAGAAAGATTTTGAAATTGAAGCTTTGCAAATTTTCACTCCTGATTTAATGGAAAAGACTAGATTTACTAATCACCACTTTAGTCTTGAGTTTGTGGGCAACACGTTATTTGTCTATACCGACCATGAAATATATGTGCGTGAAAAACTAGAGACCATGTTTGATCTGGTGTGCTACCTGATTAAAAAAGTAGAGCCAGTAGCCAAGAAAATGGGGCCATCGCTTAAGGCAATGCAACAGAAATTCGATGTGAAATAAACTAAAAACTGGTCGCTTAGGCGGCCAGTTTTTTAATCTTCGCAATATAGAAACCTTCGATATCTTTGGTTGGCGTAAGGCGAAGCGTGTCTTTGGTGCGCTTGTCTATTTTTTCACCAAGCCACTCGGTCACCAGTTTTCCTGCTGGCAATTGATTGAGGGTAATTTTTTCTACTACTGCCTGTGGCGCTTCGGCGAGAAACCGAGAAATTTGTCGTTCATTTTCTTCAGGGGCAAAAGTACAGGTGGAATACACCAACGTACCACCCGGTTTGAGCATTTCCCAGCCGGCAAAGAGTAGTTTTTTCTGAATAAAGGCATGCTCTTTGATGTTTTTTTCATTCCAAAAACTAAAGGTCCGGGGCGATCCGGCGATAAACCGCGCCTCAGCAGTGCACGGCGCGTCGAGGAGCACTTTATCAAAATAGCCGGCGTATTTTTCAATCAGTTTCCAACCGTCAGCTTCCACGACGCTCGCAAAGGTGTCGCTCACGCCCAGTAACTTTAGGTTGTGTTTCAGCCGCGAGATGCGGATCTCGTTGTTATCGTTAGCTACGAGCTCACCTTGGTTTTTCATCATCGCGGCCATTTGGCTGGTTTTGCTCCCTGGCGCGGCAGTGAGATCAAGCACCCGCTCCCCCGGGCTCGGCGCGAGCACCACCGGTGGCACCATACTCGCCAAACTTTGGACATAGATTTTTCCCTCTTGGTACAGAGCCAATTTTTGAAGCTCACTTAATTTTCTATTTTCCAAAATAAACGCATCGCCATACCAGGCCACCCGGCGCACCTTAAACCCTTCTTGTTGGAGCACTTCGAGTACTTCCTCTTTTTTAGCTTTCAAGGTGTTCACCCGAAAGGTGGTCGGTCGCTCAATAAAGGTTTTTTCCAAGGTGGAAATAAAAGATTGACCGAACAGCTCGGCCAATCTATCTAAAAATGGTTGTGGAAGGGAGGGTTTTATATAAGCTATTACGGTTTCAAACGGCTGATTGTACGTGGGAACGGAATACATTCGCGGATATGCTCCACACCAGTAATCCAGCGGACAGCACGCTCAAGACCAATACCGAAACCAGAATGCGGTACAGCGCCATAGCGACGTAAATCCAGATACCATTCGTAGTCGGCTTGGTTTAAGCCTTCGTGTTTAATGCGCTCAATCAAGATGTCGACATTTTCTTCACGTTGCGATCCACCAATCAATTCCCCAGCGCCTTCAGTCGCAATCAAGTCGTCGTTCAAAGCGCGCTTCGGATCAGTTGGGTCGAGCTTCATGTAAAATGGCTTAATTTCTTTTGGCCATTTTTCAATAAAGACTGGTACGTCACTATCTTTGGTAAGGAGTCCTTCGTCGTCGTTGCCCAAATCTTCACCGTGTTTAATATCTGACCCCAACTCGTGCAATTTTACAATTGCCTGATCATAGGTGTAGCGAGTAAATGGCGCGTCAGCTTTTTTGAGTTTCTCCACATCGCGCTCAAGGAGGGCAAGCTCAGCCTGACAATGCGCCAAACAATAGCGAATAATGTGGCGAACCAAACCTTCTTGAATTGCCAAGTTTTGATCGTGCTCGACAAACGCAGCTTCCGCATCCATCATCCAGAATTCAGTGAGATGGCGTTTGGTTTTACTTTTTTCTGCGCGGAAAACTGGGCCGAAATCATAACAACGGCCAACTGAAGCAATCGCCGCTTCAATATATAGCTGACCCGACTGCGACAAGTAGGCCGAGCCTTCATCAAAATACGGCACTTGGAACAATGTTGTCGTCCCCTCGCAGGCATTCGGTGTAAAAATTGGGGAATCTACTTTGATAAAATTTTCTTGATGTAAATATTCGTTGATAGCGGTAATAATCGCATCGCGTACACGCAAAATTGCCCACTGATTTTTACTGCGAAGCCACAGGTGGCGGTTGTCCATCAAAAAATCTGGGCCATGTTCTTTTTTGGCAATTGGATACCCCACTGATAATTGAATAATCGTTAAATCCTTTACCTGCAATTCAAAAACATTGTCTTTTTTGGGATGTTTGGAAACCGTACCAGTAACACTAAGAGACGATTCTTGAGAAATCGTTTCCACCGCTGTCCAGGCTTCGGCCGAGACATCATTCTTGTTGACAACAGCCTGTATAAAGCCGGCACCGTCGCGCACTTCTAAAAAAGCGATTGGGCCAGACGAGCGCTTGTTGTTGAGCCAGCCTTTGAGAGTGACGACTTCACCCACCGAGGAGGCCAATTGTGAACTCATTTTTTCCATAGAACTAAAGATATATCGGACAAATAACTAGTCTCTATACTAGCGGAAATAGCATTGTTTAGCAAGCCCCCAAATAGCACCTCGAGCATTGACAAAAGACTACTTTTACGCTATACTAACGGCCTCAGTTTTCAAGGGGACAACCATGGAGATTGCTCGCGCCTGGGTAGAAAGACCGGTCAAAGTACTTAAATCTTTTCCCTATACCAGAGCCAAGGAGGTCTCTGCCAAAGTTGCCGCACTTTTTCTGCGTTTCATCGTCGAAGCAATCAAGCTCATCATTATTCACCTTGTGTGCGGCCTGATCATCCTCCTTTTTCTCATTCAACTGCTTCTTGAGTCGCTCGCGAACTCGTTCCCCTGAGAATTGTTGGCGTCCTAGGTTCTTCTAGGATCTTGGACGCCACCCCCTCACTTTAGAACACCTGTCTTCCGGGTGTTTTTTATTTTGACAACCTATCACTATTCGGCTAGGATAGCCGATAGTTTTAGTGCTCTTTAACCCCGCACCACCCTGGAGGCACCCCGTGCCGAGCGAAATCGTTCGTGACTTTTTGACCCGATCGTATTCATTCCTCCCCATCCCTGGCGTGAGCGAGCTCATCGACCGGGCTGTTCCGGAATTTGTTCGACTGGTGGAGAGTCCTCCGAGCGGTCCAGTCGCTTTTGATTACGACACTCTTGGCGACCCCGACACCGGACTCATCATCCGCTCCGGCGAACCCAAGGAGACTGGTGGTACCTACGACCGCAAGGTCTTCTGGCACTACCGCCCGCACCTCGAGGACATGCTCGAGCTCCGCAATCCGGAATTTTTGGAGAGTGAGGCGAAACTGATCGGATTGTCCCGCGAAATTCGCGCTCGATTGTTTGACGCGATACAGCGCTTCGCGCGCGAGCTGGCCCCGAATTTGCCGACTGACATCGCGAACCTTCTCGACCCCGACAAGGCAGTGCTCCGCTTCCTCGCCTACACGCACATCCGCGAGGATGGCTGGGCAGATGGTAAGCGAATCATCGGCGCAGAGCATACTGACAGGGACGCTCTGACGCTCGCGCTCTACGAGAGTCATCCTGGGCTCGAATTCGAACGGCTGGCTGGAGCTTGGCGCGAAATGAACTCTCGACCCGACCAGCCGATCATTTTCGCCGGTCAGATGCTTGAGCGGGCAACCATGACCTCGAATGTCCCCCCGGTACAGGCGGTGTGGCACCGCGTTCGCCAAATCGATGGGGCGGCGCGAGTGAGTGAGAAAATCATCCGCCTGTCTGTGGTGTATTTCACACACCTGCGCGGATACTAACAATCGCCTTCTCGGGCGATCATACACTGTTAGGAGAAACTGTTTTGCCCCCGGTTGAGCTCACACTCGCCGGGGGATGTACTTTTTATAGAGGGAAATCTGGTATTTTTTTCGTACTATGCCGATCAAAAAAGTGTTTTAAAGCGCTCAGTATTTTAGCTGAAAAACCAGCTTGTCTGGCCTCTTCAAACGATCCCCTAACAAGATGGCCGAGACCAGCCTTTTCAGCCTCGTTTAAAGCCACTAATGGCTCATTTTGAGCCCTAATAGCCCCTGAACAAGCCTCGCATACCATTCCACCACTATAAGGGGCAAAAAGGGCCGTTTTTTGGCTTCCACAGCGTACACAGGTGGCTACGGTGAGCCCGCTTCCCAAAGCCTCAAATAGGCGCACCAAAAAGCCAGCCACCACGAGCGTATCTACCAACTTAGCTTCATTCAGTTCACGCAGAAAGTTGAGATACACAGCGAATATTCTGTCGTCCGACTCACCTTCGTCTACGAGCGTGTTCACCACCGACGCTACGTACCCAAGCACGCGCATTTTTTCATAGCTTTCGAGCAGCCCGCCAAATGATTCCACCGGAAATACTTTAGTGAGGTGCAACATGTCTTTGCCGTCGGCACAATCCACCTCAACTAAAAAAAGCGGCTCTAGGAGACTCGCATTTTTACTGGTACTTTTTTTACTACCTCGCGCCAAGACAGTCACCTTCCCCCGCTCTTTGGTGTAGAGTGTGACGAGCTGATCAAAGTCTCGAAACGCTCGGCGCTCTAGGGTGACAGCGAGCATACGTTAGCGACGTTGTTTCTTTTTTTGTAAATATCCTTCCAAGATAAACATCGCAGAGCGTTCATCGCGACTTACTCCTTCGCCCATCGCGTCGGCGCCATAAGAAGAAAAGCGCTCATCGTGATACTCAACTGGAAGAGTGATGCTTTTTTGTAATTCAAAAACAAATTTTTTAACTCGCTCCGTGTTGGTATTTTCTTCACCATTAGTCCCAAGCGGAAAACCGATAACAATTTGATCAATATGTTCTTTTTTGAGCAAGTTTGCGAGTGCAGTGACTTTGCGAGGCAAGGTATCGCCTTCCACAATACCATACGGCAACACGACACCAAGCGTGGTGTCAGACCATGCCAAACCGAGTCGTTTGGTGCCGTAATCAATAGCGAGAATATTCACAGATTTATTTTTTTTCACTTGGCCGACGAGTGGCAACCACGTTGCCGTCTTCGGTGATAATAATAGAATGCTCAAAGTGGGCGGAGAGTGAATTGTCAGACATTTTTATTGTCCAACCATCATCCATTGTTTCCACGCGCCACGACCCAAGAGCAATCATTGGCTCAATCGCAATCACCATACCAGGCTTCAATAAAATTGACTCCAAAGTTGCATCGTAATAATTGGGAATAAATGGCTCTTCATGGACAGTGTAGCCCACCCCATGACCGACCAAATCGCGCACAATACCGTAACTACCCTGAGATTTTACATAGCTCTCTACTGCTTTACCAATACTCGCAACACTGTTACCTGGCTGAGCCGCTTTAATCCCCCGCTCGAGCGCTTCACGGGTAACCTCTAACAGTTTTTCAGCTTTTGGCGAAATTTTCCCAACCGGAATAGTGAGGGCGGTGTCAGTGTAGACACCTTTTTCTTTTGTTTTGTAAGGCCATTCCATGCCAATATCCAAAGTGACAATATCACCATCTTTAAGGATGCGTTTTTTCTTCGGAATACCATGGACCACTTCTTCGTTAATCGAAATACAGACCGTCGCTGGAAATGGTCGATCGGCAACATGCGTTTTATATCCCTTGAAAGCCGGACGAGCGCCAACATCGCGAATCATTTTTTCAGCAATTTTGTCGAGCTCATAGGTGGAAATACCTGGGCGGACAAGTTTGGCGAGATCATCAAGAATAACCCCCATCATGGCGCCATTCTTTTTAATATTCTCAATGTCTACTTGTCGTTTGGTGAGCATATACTATGCAAGTGTTTTTTCAATATCTTTTTCTACTTGTTCGATAGCTTGTGTGCCGTCGACGGTTGCTAAAATATCGTGTTGTTTAAACCAGTCGCGAATTGGAGCGAGTGCTCTATTGCCTTGAAGAGCGATGCGCTCTTTGACTACGTCGGCTTTATCATCAAGTCGAGTAACCAATTCCCCACTACATTTCGGACAGATGGAGTAGTAATGTTTGGTGCCGGCTGGAATAATCTCCCCACAACTGCGACACATTCGGCGAGCGGTAAGACGGGTATAGGCCTCTTCGTCGGATAAGGTAATGTCCAAAACTAAGATGTCTTTAGTATACCCTTTTTTTTCAAAAAAATCTTGGTAGGCTTGCGCTTGAGCAACCGAGCGAATCGCCCCATCGAGCACCACACCATGTCCAGCGTCTACCTGACTCTCAATCGCCTTAAAAGCGAGTTTATAGATAAGTGCATCCGGAGCGAGTCGACCAGCTTTCATTTCATCAAGAGCCTGGCGCTCTTCACTAGTTATTTCTTTTTGTTGAGCCAAGGTGCGGAGCATGTCGCCAGTTGAAAGGTGGGCGTAAGCATGTTTGTGGGCGATTTTTTTAGCCTGAGTACCTTTGCCGCTGCCTGGCGGACCAATAACGATAATAATCTTTTTCATGGAGGTAATGGTTCGGTTAAGACTGGCTTAGTGTAGCAGTCTTTGAAGTGATAATCAAGATGCTAAGAGGAATTAAAAAACCAGCCACCCGGAGGCGACTGGTTTTGGAAGTCGTCTCGTCTTAGACGTGATCGTATTGATGCATGGTGAGCTGAGCTTCAATTTGCTTAGCTGTTTCAATAGCCACCGCTACTACGATAAGTAAACTAGTACCACCAATCGTGAGTGATTGTGTGCCAGCGAGTGCCTGAGCGATGAGCGGAAGTACTGCTACTACACCCAAGAAGAGAGCACCGATAAGATTTAATCGGTTCATGGTTTGAGAGATGTAGATTTCAGTTTCTTTACCTGGGCGAATACCTGGGATAAAGCCACCCTGCTTCTGCAAGTTTTCCGCAATCTTTTGTGGATGGAAAACGACTGAGGTATAGAAGAAGGTAAAACCAACGATCAATAAGAAGTACAAAACATTATAGAAGGCTTGGTTCTGGAAGAGGCGGATAGTTCCATTAGCCAAATCGCGCATCCAGGAAGCATCAGCTTGCACAAAGAATTGAGCAACAAGTGATGGGAATAACATGAGGGACACGGCGAAGATAATTGGAATGACCCCAGCCATATTCACACGGAATGGGAGATGCGAAGTAGCACCGCCACCAAATCCGCGACCGCGAACTTGCTTGGCATACGTCACTGGAATATTGCGCTGACCTTCACTGATGAATACTACACCAACGATAGTAAGCACTGAAGCGATAGCGAACAAAACGTAGGTCAAAAGCTGTGATGGGTCGTAGTTGGCAGCCACCGTCTGCAAAGCTTTTGGAAAGGATGAAATAATACCAGCGAAGATAATCAACGAAACGCCGTTACCAACTTTTTTCTCAGTAATAAGCTCACCGAGCCACATAAGAAACATGGTGGTCGCACTGATAGTGAACATAATAGTGAGCGAGCGAACTGGTGTCATGTCAGTCAAAATATTTTGACTAGCGAGGAGGCGAATCATGCTGTACCCCTGCAAGAATGACAATGGAATTGCCAACCAGCGAGTATACATGCTGATTTTTTGCTGTCCAGCTTCACCTTCTTTGCTCATTTCCTCAAGAGACGGAACAATCATGGTGAGGAGTTGGAAAATGATAGAGGAAGTGATATACGGACCAACACCAAGCATGGCAATGGAGATATTACTCAAGCTACCGCCAGAGAAAATATTAAGCAGGCCAAGAAGTTGGTTGCCTTCCAAGTAGTTTTTGAGGTTGAGCGGATTAACGCCTGGCACTGGAATGTGCGCCACCAAACGAAACACAACAAGAAGCGCCAACACGAACAAAATTTTGTTACGAATGTCTTTGACTTTCCACGCCTGGGTAAAGGTGTTCCACATACGGGGTAGATGATTAAACGAGAATCTATAAAATACTTTACAGTCCTATGGGAGAGGACTGTAAAGGAAGGGATTATTTGATATCGCCACCAGCTTTAGTAATAGCTGCAGCCGCGCCTTTGGTAGCCAAGATGCCAGACAAAGACACTTTTTTCTTAAGTTCGCCGGTGCCAACAATTTTTACTTGTTTTACCGTAGCGCCGATAAGATTTTTTTCTTGAAGTGCAGCCAAAGTAACAGTAGCGCCAGCGTCAAAATGTTTTTCCAAATCACTGAGATAGACTTCAGCTGGTTTGGTTTGACGACTGGTGAAACCGCGCAATTTTGGAGTAGATTGGAGCAAGAATTTGAAGCCTAACATCTTCAAACCACGGCTACCACCAGAGCGAGCAGTCTGACCCTTACCACCACGAGTGGAAGAAGTACCATGACCGGAAGCATTACCGCGACCAACACGCTTTTTACTGTGTTTGGCACCACGGGCTGGTTTAATTGTGTGAACGTTTAACATACAAGTGTAGTAATGAGAGCCTTAAGCTTTTTTAGAAGCAACTTTTTTAGCTGGCTTCTTTTCTTCTGCTTTTGCTTCAACGGCTACTTCTTCTTTTTTAGCCATTTCAAACTTTTTTACTGGAGCACTGTGGCGTTTGAAACTTTTCAAAGCTTCGAAGGTAGCTTTCACAATCGCGATTTTGTTTTTGGTAGTACCCAAGATCTTACAGGATACATTTGGGATACCAGCCATTTCAAAAACGACGCGAGCGGCACCACCAGCGATGATACCAGAACCTTTTGGAGCTGGTCTCAAGAGCACGGCAGCGGCTTTATATTTATACAAAACTGCGTGTGGGATAGTTTCGCGAACAAGCGGTACGCGAATCATGTTCTTTTTTGCTTGGCGAACAGCTTTTTCCACGCCCCCTTGCACATCTTTACCTTTAGCGACACCAAAAGCTACACGGCCTTTGCGATCACCCAAGATAACACAGGTGCGGAAGCTCATGTGTTTACCACCCTGGGTAACACGAGTCACGCGAGCTAAGTCCAAGATAAATTGATCAAATTCTGACTTCTCTTCTTGGCGACGGTCTTTGCGGAAACCTCCGCGACCAGTACTATTGGAGTTGGTATTATTCATAATAGGGGTAAACAATTAGAATTGCAAACCGCCGGCGCGAGCGCCTTCAGCGACCGCAGCTACGCGACCATGAAAACGGTAACCACCACGATCAAAAATAACAGTAGTGATACCTTTGGCTTTAGCTTTTTCAGCCAAAGCTTGGCCAACTGCGTAAGCAGCTCCAACCTTAGCTGTTTTACCTTCAACTTTCGCATCTTTCAAATCAGAAGATTTTACAAATACCAATGTTTTGCCAGACGCATCATCAATAAGCTGAGCGGTGACAGAACGCAAACTGCGGAAGACTGACAAACGAGGAGTGGCCGCGGAACCAACTAAGCGCGCGCGAACACGTTTGTGGCGAATCTGGCGAAGAGCGTTTTTTGTAATTGTGGCTAATCGTTTCATATATATAAGTATTACGCTGCTTTAGCGGCAGTCTTACCGGCCTTGCGAGCGATAACTTCGTCAAGATACTTAATACCTTTACCTTTATATGGTTCAGGTTTGCGTACGCGACGAATTTGCGCGGCCATTTCACCAACTAATTGTTTGTCATTACCCTCGACAGTGATAATGTTTTTTTCTACAGTAAATTTAACACCGGCCATCGGCTTGATTTCCACTGGGTGAGAAAAACCAACATCCAAAACAAGGTTTGCACCTTTAACAGTTGCTTTGAAACCAACACCGTTGATTTCTAACTGCTTTTTGAAACCAGTAGTAACGCCGAGGATCAGGTTTTCAATGATACTTGAAAAAGTACCCCACAAAGCACGATCGCGAACACTGTCGCCATTCTTTACTTCAGTGGTTACCTGACCATCTTTGATAACTACGGTGATGTGTGGGTGGAGGTCGAGTTTAAGCTCGCCTTTTGGACCCTTCACAACAAGCTGGGTGTTTTTTACTTCAGCAGTCACACCAGCCGGTAAGGTTCGAATTTTTTTACCAATACGGGACATATAAATAAGCTTAGTGTGAGTGATTAGTAAATTTCACAAAGGAGTTCACCACCCACGTTAGCAGCAATCGCTTCTTTATCAGTCAAAAGACCTTGTGGGGTGGAAAGAATCGCAATACCGAGACCGTTTAACACGCGTTCGATATCAGTTTTCTTCACATAGCGGCGGTGACCTGGGGTACTGACGCGGGTGAGGGATTGAATCGCTGGGATTTTATCGGTGTACTTTAATGTTACCACGATAAAGGAAGGTTTACCCTTGGTTTCCTCAGCTTTAGCAATATAGCCTTCACGCACTAGAATGTTGGCAATCGCCATTTTCAATTTGGAAAAAGGCAAGGTGACTTCTTTTTTGTGCACCATGGAAGCGTTGCGCATTCGAGTGAGCATGTCAGCAATTGGATCAGTCATCATAATAGAATAATTATCTTATACATTAGAATTACCAACTGGACTTGCGGACACCTGGAATCTTACCAGCGTTCGCAAATTCACGGAAACAAATACGGCAAACTTTAAATCGGCGCATGAAGGCGCGTTTACGACCGCAATTCCAGCATCGGTTGACAATGCGAGTCGAAAACTTTGGAGTCTTCTTTGATTTTGAAATTTGTGCCCAAGTAGCCATATTATTTAGTGAAAGGGAATCCTAAGTGAGTAAGTAATGCACGGCCCGCGACCTTATCTTTGGCAGTCGTATTAATGACCACCTGCAAGCCATGAATTTTTTCGATTTCTTCCAATTTTACTTCAGGAAACGCGATGTTTTCTTTGAAACCAATTGTGAAGTTGCCCTGGCGATCAAAAGCTTTATCAGAAATACCATGGAAGTCGCGCACGCGAGGGAACGTTACACGGAGTAATTTTTCAAGGAAGTGGTACATGCGAGGACCACGGAGAGTGACCACCACACCAATTTCTTGACCCTGACGGATTTTGAAGTTGGAGATAGCTTTTTTAGCTTTGGTGCGCACTGGTTTTTGACCGGTGATTTTTGTCAACGTCTTTTCTACGTTGTCGATAAAGTTAGCTTCTTTGACAAAGCGACCGATACCAGCGTTAATCACCACTTTGGTAATTTTTGGTACCTGCATGACGTTCTTGAGGCCAAGCTCTTTTTGAATGGCTGGAACGATCTCTTTCTTATACATTTCGTAAAGGGATTTCATAGGCTTAGTCGATAAATTCACCGGTAGCAGTTGCTACACGACGTTTCTTTTTACCGTCCATCTTGTAGCCAACACGAGTTGGTTTACCAGATTTAGGATCAAGGAGCATAACTTTAGAAGCATGAATCGGACCAGCGAGCTCAATACGAGTGCCTTTTTCACCAGCTTTTTTGGCTTTGATGTGCTTTTTTACAATGTTCACACCTTCTACCACGATTTTTCCTTCTTTTGGAAAAACCTGGATGACTTTGGCTTCTTTGCCAGCATCCTTGCCGCTCATGACTTTTACTTTGTCGTTTAATTTGATTTTCATATAGGTATAATATTCCTTAAAGTCTTACACCACTTCAGGGGCTAAGGAAATAATCTTTTGAAAACCTTTGGTGCGAAGTTCGCGAGCAATCGGCCCGAAGATACGGGAACCTTTTGGCTCTTTACTAGCGCGGTCAATAATAACCGCTGCGTTTTCGTCAAAGCGAACATAGGTGCCATCTGGACGGCGAGTTTCTTTGCGGATGCGAACCAAGACAGCATGCACAACATCACTCTTTTTAACGAGTCCACGTGGAGCAGCTTCTTTCACAACGCAAGTGATGACGTCACCAAGACGAGCATAGCGCTTCTTGTAACCATCAAGCACACGAATACATTGTAGCTTTTTGGCACCGGTGTTATCGGCGACAGCGAGCATTGCGCGATGTTGAATCATACTAAAAACGAAAGGTTTTTAAAACATTATTTAGCGACGGCGGTCAATGTCCAACGTTTTGTTTTGGACATTGGGCGACATTCGACAAACGTAACCGTGTCACCGACTTTGGCCTTACCATCTTCATCATGAACATGATATTTAGCACTAACACGATATTTCTTTTGATATTTTTCATTGAGCTTCATCGAATCAACGCGAACGGTGATAGTCTTCTGCATACCTGTTGAAACAACAGTACCAGTAAACGAGCGCTCAAGTTTGGTTTCTTTGTTTTCCATACAATAAGTGATTATTTACTAGCGGCTCGAGTGTGGAGCAGCGTCTTAATGCGAGCAATTGCTTGGCGCTTCTGACTAAAGAGGTGCACCTGCTTGATTTGCTTCGTACGCTTCGCGAAATTATTCGCGTGGAGCTCACTTACGAGGGTCGTAAGCAATTCCTTCAATTCTGCGTCTGATTTAGCTTGTAAGTCTTTGAAATCCATATTATGGGCGGTTCTTTTCGATAAACTTGGTCTTGAGACCGAACTTGTAGCCGGCCATATCCATCGCTTCTTTAGCTGATTCGCGGGTCACACCAACCATTTCAAAGAGAACGGTACCTGGTTTGACAACAGCGACGTAATGATCCGGAGCACCTTTACCACCACCCATCGGGGTTTCGTTACCTTTTTTAGTAACTGGTTTATCAGGGAAGATACGGATCCAAACTTTACCACCACGGCGCACATAGCGAGTGAGCACACGGCGAGCTGCTTCGATCTGACGGCTAGTGACCCAGCCGTAGCTCTGACTCTTGAGACCAAAGTCACCAAAGTCGATGCTGTTAGCACGAGTAGCGACGCCTTTTTGACGGCGACGGCCTTTGTGCCATTTTCGATGTTGTACTTTTTTTGGTAATAACATAGGGGCAATCTTAGAGGGACTTATTTAGCCTGCTTCTTAGTTTCCTCAGTCTCTTTCTTAGCAAATTTATCACGGCGACCGAATACTTCACCGTTATAAATCCAGACCTTGATACCGATTTTGCCGTACATGGTGTGAGCTTCAGCCAACGCGTAATCAACATCACTGCGGATGGTGATCAAAGACATTTTGCCGGAAGCCAATTTTTCACGACGAGCAATTTCAGCACCGTTCAAACGACCAGACATTTGAATTTTCACACCTTTCGCCCCAGCCGACATGATTTTTTCAATTGCTTGCTTCATCACACGGCGGAAAGGAAGACGTTTTTCAATATCAAGCGCAGCGTTCTGAGCAACAATCGCTGCCGAGAGAGCTGGCTGATTAACAGGTTGAATGTTCAACTTAACTTTAGTGCTAAATTGTAACAATTTCTTTTCTACTTCTTTGCGAATATCTTCAAGACCAGCACCACCACGGCCAATAACGACGCCTGGCTTAGCAGCCAAGATGGTAATGACAACTTCTTTAGAAGTGCGTTCGATACTGATAGAATCAATGCCTGCTTCTTTCAATTTCTTTTCCAAGAATTCGCGAATACCAATTTCCTGTTGCAAGTATTGAGCAAGCTGATCTTTCTTAGCGAACCAACGAGAATCCCAAGGGAAGACGAAAGGAACGCGGTGAATTTTCGGATGGACTTTGTGACCCATAGGTAAAGAAATTATTGCTTCTTAGTCTTAGTAGCTTTAGCTTTTTTTGGCGCGACAGCTAACACCAATTTTACATGGGAAGTGCGCTCGCGAACTGGAGTGGCACGACCATGAGCTTTTGGCATAAAGCGTTTCAACACTGGACCACCATCAACGGTGATAGTTTTGATAACCAAATCATCAGCTTTGAGCGAGTGGTTGTTGGTAGCGTTCGCAATTGCGGAGTTTACCAACTTAGCCATAGTATAAGCTTGCTTCTTGTTGAGCACCGCCAAATTTTCCAAAGCTCGAGAAACACGCTTACCACGGATAAGGTCAACAATCAAGCGCAATTTACGAGGACTGGTGCGCAAGTATTTTAATTGTGCTGTAACTTCCTGGTTCATACGGGTAAAGATTATTTCTTAGCAGGAGCTGGAGCGGCTGCTGGAGCGGCTGCTTTGGTTTCCTGATCTTTTTGCATCTTACCACCATGGCGAATGAATTTACGGGTTGGGGAAAATTCGCCTAAGCGATGACCAACCATGTTTTCATCACACAATACGGTGATAAAATCTTTGCCGTTATGGACTAAGAAGGTGACGCCGACCATCTCCGGAGAGATAACACAAGCGCGAGACCAGGTTTTGATTGATGCGCGTTTACCACTGGCTTTCATGGCTGCAACTTTCTGGAGCACACGTGGGTCAATGTAGGCGCCTTTTTTTAAACTTCGTGACATAGTGATGGATTATTAAGCAGTAGCCTTTTTAGCGCGGCGGGATTGAACAATAAACTTGTCACTCCACTTTTGCGGCTTGCGGGTTTTCACACCACGAGCTGGCTTACCGTATACTGTCTGAGGACCACGTTTCTGACCGATAGGACTATGGCCTTCACCACCACCGTGTGGGTGGTCAACAGGGTTCATGTTCTTACCCTTCACCGTTGGTTTGATACCGCGATGACGGATACGACCAGCTTTACCCCAGCGGATAAGACGGCGATCTGGGTTACTGAGGATGCCGATGGTTGCTAAACATTCTTTAATCACGGAGCGGATTTCGCCAGAAGGCAAACGAATTTGAGCGTAGTCGCCTTCGGTGCCCACCAACTGTGCGGACAAACCGGCGCCACGAGCCAACTGACCACCTTTACCAGGAGTCAATTCAACATTGTAAATGAAGAGACCAACTGGAATGTGTTTGAGAGGCATGCGGTTACCAGATTTTGCTTCAACTACATTTTTGGAAGAAATCATGGTATCCCCTACCTTGGTACTTTCAGAAGCCAAGACGTAGGATTTTGTACCGTCAGCGTATTTGATAAGAGCAATACGAGCACCGCGGTTTGGATCGTATTCAATCGCTTCAACCGTTGCGGAGACATCGAATTTGTGTTGCTGGAAGTCTACCAAGCGGTAGTATTTCTTAGCGCCACCACTTTTGTGGCGAACCGTAATCACACCCTGGTTGTTGCGACCAGATTTTGGCTGCAAGAATTCAATCAGGCTTTTTTCTGGCTCCCATTTGGTGATGTCAGAAAACGCGTCACCACTGGAATTGCGGCGACCCGGACTAGTTGGTTTGTGGATCTTAATCGGCATATACTGTTGGTTTAGACACCTTCATGAATAGTAATCGTCTGACCTGCTGGCAGGGTAACGATAGCTTTTTTGGTATCGGATTTGCGACCCTGACTTGCGCCAAAGCGAACACGATGACCTTGTACGTTGACAATATTCACAGACACTGGTTTCACACCGTACATTTCCTGAATCGCAGTTTTAACTTGCACCTTTTTCGCATCGAGCGCGACAACAAAACTATATTTGTTGTTTTGGCCTTGAGCCAACGCAGCTTTTTCGGTGACGATTGGGCGAATGATAATACCGTGAGCAGTCGTTGTGGTTTTTACACCAGCGGTTGTTTCAGCAACTTTAGGAGTAGCTACTTTTTTGGTAGCTTTCTTTGGAGCTGCTTCTTTTTTGTCTTTCTTAAAGATAGCCATACGTCTTCAACGATTACTTAGTAGTCAAGATTTTTTCCAATTGCTTGACACCTTCGACACTGGTGACAACTGCTTGCTTCGACAAAAGAGCAGCTACGTTAGCGTCTTCTGCGCGCATTGTTTCAATTTTTTTCAAATTACTGGTCATGCGCATCAATTTTGCATCCTTACCAGCGGTCAATACCAAGAAACTATGCTGTTTGGCTGGAAGAGCTTTGATGAACGAAGCAAAGAGTGCAGTTTTTGGCTCTTTGAAATCAAAGTTTTCAACAACATACAATGTGCCAGTCTGAGCTTTGTCAGACAAAACCATCTTAGTTGCCAAACGACGAGTTTTCTTGTTGATTTTTGTTTTATAATTACGATCAGACAGTGGACCAAAAGCTACACCGCCGCCCTTCCAGATTGGAGAGCGTGTAGAGCCGTGACGAGCACGACCAGTGCCTTTTTGTTGCCATGGTTTTTTACCACCACCGCGTACTTCACCACGATTCTTGGTATCTGCCCAAGGTTCGCGAGTGTTGTTGCGGAGTGCCACGAAAACTTCGTGAACCACTTCTGGTTTAACGGTAATATTAAAGACTTCGTCACTCAAAGTAACATCGCTTTGCGCTTTACCGGATAAATTGTAGACAGTAAGTTTCATACATTTCTCAAAATTCGATAAAGTATTACGCAGCTTGAGGAGCTGGAGTAGCTTCTGTTACTTGTACTGGAGCGGCTTTTTTCATTACTTTCAGTTCACCAGTACCACTGATCATGAGGATCGAGTTGCGACCACCAGGAACAGCGCCTTTAATCAAAAGTTCGTTTGTTTGTGGATCAACAGCAACAATTTCCAAGTTCTTTACAGTAACGCGATCGCCACCCATACGGCCAGCCATACGCATACCTTTGAACACGCGTTGCACACCACCAGCACCAATGGAACCAGGAGCACGTAAATCGTGTTTGTGACCGTGGGTTGCTGGAGCACCGCGGAAATGATGGCGTTTCACAACACCAGCAAAACCTTTACCTTTGGAGGTGCCAATAACTGATACAACGTCGCCCGGTACGAATGTTTCAACAGTGATAACATCACCGCGTTCAATACCGTCAACTTTTTCAATACCGAAATCGTTCAAATGACGAACGGTATCAAGATCTTTCAAGTGGCCAGCTTCTGGCTTGCTCACACGAAAATCGCGAACTTTTTCAAAACCAAGCTGCAAAGCAACATGATTATCTTTAGTTCCATCCTTTACTTGTACAATCTGACAAGGACCAGCAACTACTTTAGTAACCGGAATTACATCGCCGTTAGCAGCGAATACTTGTGTCATGCCTACTTTTTTCCCGAGAATGAATTTCATACGCATCTCTTAATAAAAACATTGTTCTCTACCCGGTAACCTCGTAAAGGAACACCTCAGCATCTTTGTAGAGATGTCCATCGGCGAGGGGTTTTCAGGTAGCTTGTCAATGGTGAAAACTAGCTTAATGTCTACTTAACAAAAAACTAGAAGCGCTGAACTTGAGCGAACTCAAGGCTGGCGCCTCTAGCCTTCTTTGACCGACAAAGCTGTGACTTGGAGCAAGGATTTTGATCTAAAAAGCTTGACTCGTCGTTACGTGCTTGTTTAGGTCACACACACGGGTTGAATCGTGGTGCAAGAATGGCTTTTGTTTCGTAAAATGTTAAGATAATTCTCCTGAAAATAGTATCGCTTCGCCTAAATGGTTTCTCGCGGTTGCCCGCTTGAGATCTTATTTATCGAAATAACACTATTGTTATGTACCAAGAGTATACCTCTAGATACATATTTTGTCAATAGTCAGCCAAAAAACCGACTTTTGACGCTGTGTAGTCTCTGGGTGACCCAGATTACATCTTAATTTCAATATCGACACCAGCTGGAAGGCTCAAACTCATGAGGGCGTCAATACACTTTGGACTGGCGTTCATGATGTCTACCAAACGTTTGTGAATACGCATTTCAAACTGCTCACGAGCGTCTTTGTGGACGAAAGTGGAGCGGTTGACGGTGAATTTCACCTTTTCTGTTGGTAATGGTACAGGACCTACTACCTGCGCATCATGGCGTTCAGCGGTTTCCACAATAGTTTTCGTAGCTTGATCGATAATGCGATTATCGTAAGCGCGAATCTTAATGCGAATACGGCTTCCTGCTTCTTCTTTCTTGACTTGAGTTGTAGTTTTAGCTGCGGACGACATGTGAGTAACAATTAAAGAGCTTCAAATGAACAAAACCACGAAAAGGGGCCGCTCTCTCGAGCAGCCCCTAGTCGGATTATTTAGTAATTTTTACAACGACACCGGAACCTACGGTGCGACCACCTTCGCGAATAGCGAAGTTCATCTTTTCTTCGATAGCAACTGGAACAATGAGTTTCACTTTGATAGAAACGTTGTCGCCAGGCATAACCATTTCAGTACCTGCTGGGAGTTCGATCTCACCAGTTACGTCAGTTGTACGGATGTAGAACTGTGGTTTGTAACCTTTGAAGAAAGGTTTGTGGCGGCCACCTTCGTCTTTAGTCAAGACGTAGATTTCAGCTTCAAACTCAGTGTGAGCTTTAACAGTACCAGTCTTAGCCAAGACCATACCGCGTTCAACTTCTTCTTTCTTAGTACCACGGAGAAGAACACCGGCGTTATCACCAGCTTGACCTTCTTTCAACTGCTTGTTGAACATTTCGATACCAGTAACAACAGTCTTCATGTTTTCTTCGCGGAGACCAACAATTTCAACTTCATCGTTGATTTTGAGGATACCACGTTCGATACGACCAGTTACCACAGTACCACGGCCTTCGATAGAGAAGACATCTTCAACTGGCATGAGGAAAGGTTTGTCAGTAGCGCGAGTTGGCTCTGGGATATATTCATCACAAGCCTTCATGAGATCAAGAATTGGCTTGATAGCTGCTTCGTCAGTTGGGTTTTCCAATGCTTTGATAGAAGAACCACGAACAACTGGACTCTTATCGCCAGGGAAGCCGTATTTAGTCAATAAATCACGAACTTCGGCCTCAACGAGGTCAACGAGTTCAGGATCAGACACCATGTCAACTTTGTTCAAGTAAACAACGATGTATGGAACACCGACTTGGTGAGCCAAGAGGATATGTTCACGAGTCTGAGGCATAGGGCCGTCAGCAGCGGACACAACGAGAATCGCACCGTCCATCTGAGCAGCACCAGTGATCATGTTTTTAACATAGTCAGCGTGGCCAGGACAGTCAACGTGTGCGTAATGGCGTTTTTCGGTTTCGTATTCTACGTGTGCTGTAGAGATAGTAATACCGCGAGCCTTACTTTCAGGACTCTTATCAAGACCATCAACACCGATGTCTTTCGCACCACCCCCACGAAGGGAGAGCACTTTCATAATCGCTGCTGTGGTAGTGGTTTTACCGTGGTCAACGTGACCAATGGTACCAATATTCACGTGTGGTTTGGACCGAATAAATTCAGCCATACAAATATAGATCGCGGCACTGTCCCAAGTGGTTGGTCCAGATTTGTTTTCCAGCCGCTGTTTTTTTATGTAATTTTAAATAAATTTGAACTAATCCTGCCTCAGAATTAGCGTTTCCGATTATAGCAGAGATTTCTCATCTTGGCAAGAGGGTCCGGTGTGGACAAGCTGTGCTAAGATTAGGGCTATTCTACTGGTTCGAGGTAGAACTTTTCTTCTTCCCCATCGTTTGGTACATCAGCCAAGCCCTCTTCGCTACCGTCATCATCGGTTTTTTCCTCTTGTTTTAGCAAAGAAATTGGTGTTTGCCCGTCGGCAAAAGGAACTGGAACAATCGTTACTTCTTCCACTGCCGGTTCGGCTCTCGGTGTGGCCGAGGTGATTTCAGGGATACTTTCAGCTGTTTTTTGAGCTTTTTCCTCTTCGTCAATTACCTCGTCGAGGACATAGTCGTCGAGCGCCTCGGTTTCCATCGTATTTTCTTCCTGGATAGGCTCTTTTTTTGACTCCTCAGCGATTATTCTGGTTGGGAGCGGGCTTATTGGCGCTGGCGGGACATCGAGTACATCGAGGATTTCCTCGTAATTATCCAGGTTCATGAGGACAAAAATGTCATCGCTCTCGCCATCGAGAATGAGGGCCTTATCCCCTGTTCGGCGCATCAGTTTGATAGTTCGATTAAGTTGATTCTGTCGCATACGTGAAGGTTCAAACGTTGGTGAGTGATGCCTGCTATCCTAATACTTCTGGGGAGAAAGTCAAGATGGCTTGGGACGAAAAAATTGGTTTTTATCTAAAAATCAGCAGCCCCCGAAACTCAGGTGAGCTCGGGGGCTGAAAAAACATTGCTGACGGTACTAACAGTTGGGACTAGAAGTTGCCCCGCTCCCAGAGATCATCCTCCTCGAGCGGGTCCCGGGCGAGTGGCGCCCGGGCGAGCGGGGGCGGTTCCTTGCCCATCAAGTTAATCGACCCTTCGTAGCCGGCCTCGATCTCCGCCTGGCTAGGGCCGCAGTAGCCACCGCTCATGGCGGGGCGCTCCTCCTCCGGAGCCTTGGGGAGCTTGAAGGGCTCCCAGTTGAGCTTCGGCGGGTCGATCGGGTAGCCCCGCTTGGTGAGGTCACCCGGCTCGACGAGCGAGAGGTCCTTGTCTGTCTGGGCCGGATCCTGCGTGGCCACAACGTCGAGATCGCCGTTCCAGCCGAACGGGAAGGTGACGACGAGCTTTCCATTCCCGTCCAGTCGAACGACCGGTCGACGAGCTCCTTCGGGCTCTTGCGGAGCCTCCTTGTCTTCTACAATCGATCCATCCTTGACCCTGAAACGCATGGCTACGAGCTCCTGCCTATCCCTAGGCGGTTGATTGTTGTCGTACAATGTCTCGGACACCCAGCTGTTGAGGACCTATTCCCCAAAGCAACTAGAGTGTGCGAGTGCTGTCGACTACATTTTGTGTTCAATCTCTCTACATTATATAGAGGGGGTGTCTGACGAGGCGCGAAGTGCAGCGCGCCCCGCCAGACAGGTGTGTTTCTCCCCCCCCTATCCGCTAGAGATGACTCTTCTTCCCGTCGCCAGGAACGAAGGTGATCTCGAGGCGACCGGTCGCCCCCTCGAACATGTCGAGGGAAAACGTGCCGTCCTTCCGAACGAACACCGTCATGGGGGCGGACTGTTCAAACGGCAGACCGTCCTCGCGAACGAGGTGGAGACCGTTTTCAACGACCTCTCCCTTGTCGGTAAACTTTCCCTCAACAACCTGAAACGAGATGGTGCGGCGACGCATGGCAGGCCTCTCTGTTGGGGTGGAGAAACAACTAACAGCTATAAGGCTAATTAGCTAAACATACTACCCCATTTCCCCCATTTTGTCAACCTGCCTACCGGCAGGCAGGTCACCCCTCGCCGCTAGCCCCCACTAAGCTAACTACACAATTGTTTGAAAAACATTACGCAGATTGCTTTCGCGAGCAATCGAGTACGAAGCAAAAAACCACCCGCAGGTGGTTTTTATGCTGTTTTTTCAAACAATTGTGTAGTTAGACAGTTTTATTTCTGTTTACCAGCAATAATCTGAGCCGCTACGTTGTTTGGTACGTCAGCGTAATGATCGAATTCCATACTGGAGGAAGCGCGACCCTGAGACATCGAACGCAAACTGGTAACGTACCCGAACATACTAGCGAGTGGTACCATCGCGCGCACGACTTTCATCGAGCCACGATCAGTCATTTCCAAGATTTGACCACGTTTAGAGTTCAAATCACCAATCACATCACCCATGAATTGTTCTGGAGTGAGGACTTCCACTTTCATGATAGGTTCCATGATAACTGGGGAAGCTTTTTTACAAGCGGCGACAAAAGCCATCGAACCAGCCATCTTGAAAGCGATTTCGGAGGAGTCAACATCGTGGTAAGAACCATCGAAACAAGTGACTTTGATATCTACCACTGGGCAACCAGCTTGGATGCCACGGGATAAACCTTCTTTAATACCTTTTTCAATTGCTGGCAAGAATTCGCGAGGAATAGCACCACCTTTAATTTCATCAACAAATTCATAACCTTTACCAGCTTCTTGTGGTTCAACTTTAAGCCAACAATGACCGTATTGACCGCGACCACCAGACTGCTTGATGTATTTACCTTCGCCCTCAGCCGAGGCGCGAATGGTTTCCTTATACGCAACTTGTGGAGCACCGACGTTTACTTCCACCTTGAATTCACGCTTCATGCGATCTACCAAGATGTCGAGGTGCAATTCACCCATACCAGAAATAATGGTCTGGAGTGTTTCTTCGTCAGTGTGGATTTTGAAAGTTGGATCTTCTTCAGCCAACTTCTGCATCGCCATACCAATTTTTTCTTGGTCGGCTTTAGTCTTTGGCTCGATAGCCATCGAGATAACTGGCTCAGCAAAGGTTGGACGTTCCAAAATAATTGGTTTGTCTTCGTCACAGAGCGTGTCACCAGTGGTCACTTCTTTGAGGCCGATAGCGGCAGCGATTTCACCAGCGTAGACTTCTTGCACATCTTCGCGTTGGTTCGCGTGCAAGCGTACGATACGACCTAGGCGTTCTTTGGTGCCTTTTGAGGAGTTGTAGACATAACTACCAGCAGTAACAACACCAGAATAGACGCGGAAGAAGATAAGTTTACCCACGAACGGGTCAGTCGCAATTTTGAAAGCAAGAGCGGAAAAAGGCTCCGAATCAGAAACGTGACGAACTTCTTCAGCGTCAGTGTCTGGATTGGTGCCTTTCAAAGCTGGCACGTCAGTTGGAGCTGGCAAATAGTGAACGACTGCATCAAGCATGAACTGCACACCAATGTTACCAAGCGCTGAACCACAGAGCACCGGATAGATAGCGCCTTTGAGCACCATCGAGCGGATAGCCGAGCGGATTTCATCGATAGAGAATGATTTACCATCGAGGAAGCGCGCCATCATATCATCGTTAGCTTCAGCGACTTTTTCGATGAGCTTGGCGCGATATTCTTTGACTTGTTCTACCATGTCTGCTGGGATTGGGAATTCAGAAATATTCTGACCCTTTTCACCGTCAAATTTATATGCTTTTTCTTCGATAAGATCGATGAGCGCACTAAATTCAGATGCTTGACCAACCGGCAATTGAATAGCAACAGCATGAGGAGAAAGGCGTTCGTTGATAGAAGCCAAACTCATATAAAAATCAGCGCCAAGTTTGTCCATCTTGTTGATGAACGCGACACGAGGCACATTATATTTGTCAGCCTGATGCCAAACAGTTTCTGATTGAGGCTCAACACCTTGAGAAGCGTCAAACACAGCCACAGCACCGTCGAGGACGCGAAGACTGCGTTCTACTTCCACGGTAAAGTCCACGTGGCCTGGGGTATCGATCAAGTTAATACGATGACCTTTCCAGAAACAAGTGGTAGCAGCAGAAGTGATAGTGATACCACGTTCTTTTTCCTGTTCCATCCAGTCCATGGTAGCTTCACCTTCGTGCACTTCACCGATTTTGTGTTTTTTACCGGTATAGAAAAGCACACGTTCAGACGTGGTAGTTTTACCAGCGTCGATGTGCGCCATGATACCGATATTACGTGTTTTATCTAATGGATATTCACGAGGCATAAAAATAAGACAAGATTATTTTGCAAAGCGTGCAAAGTGAGCAAAGGCTTTGTTAGCTTCAGCCATACGATGCATGTCGTCGCGTTTTTTCATCGCGTCGCCAAGACCTTGGCTTGTTTCGAAGAGGATGGTCGCTAATTTTTCAGCCATTGGTTGGCCTTTTTTGTTGCGAGCAGCTTCAATCAACCAGCGGAAAGCGAGCGCGTTTTGGCGATCACCGCGAACTGGCATAGGAACTTGATAGTTAGCACCACCAACACGGCGGGAGCGAACTTCGAGTTGAGGAGAGATGGACTTGATAGCTTCTTCAAAGATTTTTACTGGATCTTTTTTGGAGAGTTCAGCAACTTTATCAAAAGCTTCGTAAACAATCGCTTGAGCAGTAGCTTTTTTACCACGGCGCATAACGTTGTTGATGAGTTTCGCGACGAGTACGTTGCCAAACTTAGGGTCTGGCTTGATATCGCGCTTTTTGGCAGGTTTACCACGCATATGTGTATAAAATATCAGTGATCAAGGATTACTTTTTTGCTTCCTTTGGACGCTTGTTGCCGTAGAGCGAGCGACCGCGGCGACGACTAGCTACACCCTGAGTATCATAGATACCGCGGACGATGTGGTAGCGAACACCAGGAAGATCTTTTACACGACCACCGCGAATGAGCACGATAGAGTGCTCCTGGAGGTTATGACCTTCACCAGGGATATAAGCGATGACTTCCATACCATTACTCAAACGAACTTTAGCGACTTTACGCAAAGCGGAGTTAGGTTTCTTTGGAGTGGTGGTATATACCTTAGTACATACACCACGTTTAAAACTACTACCTTTTGGATAAATGGTAGTGCGACGGTGCAAGTTGTCGACGGTGAATTGAAGCGCAGGAGTCTTGGTCTTGCGAACCTTGGCCTGACGAGGCTTCTTGATAAGCTGACTTAGTGTTGGCATAGTCTAACTTGTGAATAAGTAGATAGAAAATAAAAAAACTGAACGGAGATGCTCAGCCACGAGTTTTTGGGTCCGCTTAGATAGGCGGCGTTCTTGGGGGCTAGTATATAGGAAGACCCTCAAACTGTCAAGACAGGGCCTGATGCTAGCTTTTTCCCTTCTTTTTATATGAATATTCGAGTATTTTAGTGCCGTCGCTCCCCAAGGTAATCACCCCCGAAACCCCATTTTCCGAAATAACATCAATAACGAACCCGCCGTACTCTCTATGAACGTGGAGCGGGGTGACCTTTTTCACGATTCTTTGTTTTTTGTCTGTGACAACAATGCATTCCAGCTGGGTGCCCTCCACTAGAGCTTTGGCTGCCTCCTCTGGCCCCCAAGCAGTTTCAATCGTAAAAAAAGCAATATCCTTATGTTCGGCTTTGGGCATGCCTTCTGGGTTACGTTTTTTCATACTTATAAATCACTAATATCTTTAAGAAAGCTCCCCGGCCGAGGTTTGGTGCGCGGCGCTTCGTCCTCACTAATGTATTCTACTGATTCCCGCGGATCATTCAAGACGGTGGTGTTCATAAGAAGCGAATGATCCTCAATCAGCTCATAATCAATGTCGTCAATAAAGACGCTCGGGCCAGACAGAAAATCACCATACGATCCCCCGGCCATTGGATAGGTAAAATACAATGTCTCTTTGGCGCGAGTAATCGCTACATAAAATAGCCGGCGCTCTTCTTCGAGGCCATTTTCTTCTTTGAGAGCGCGCTCACTTGGGAAAGCTCCGCTTGATAAATTGAGAATAAACACCGCCTGCCACTCCAGACCTTTGGCCTGATGAATTGTCGAGAGCACAATTTTTCCGCCACTTGAGGCTGGCGCTCCACCTTCTGACTCCACTCCCCGGAATGATTCTTGGAGCGTGGCGTCGGCCAAAAATTCTTCCAAATTGTCATATCGGCCAGCAAAAACACCGAGTTGTTTAATATCATTTACCCGGTCGCGACTATCGACAAACTCACCATCTAAATAGTTTCGGTACGGCGATTGAATCAGCGCTTCAATCATCGCTTCGGGTGAGCGCACCACTGCCGATTGCATTGTTTCAAAAATACGCAGGAAATTATTCCAGCCAGTGAGCGCTTTGGCGCCGAGCACTGCTCTCCCCGCTTCAGGAATGCCTTCTACGTTTTTTTGTTCGCGAATATATTCAATCACTTTTTGCGCTGCCATTGGACCTATCCCTTCTTCGTGCAGAAGCACACGGAGCCACGCCGCTGTGTCCGCCAAGTTATTCATGAGGCGTAAATACGCTAAAATATCTTTGATATGCGAGCGCTCAAAGAAGCGCACCCCACCACGGTAGTCGTAAGCGATACCGCGACGCACCAGTTCGACTTCGAGCATTTGCGAATGATGCGAGGCGCGAAACAATACGGCGATTTCGGTGGCCGGGACACCACTTGTCAGAAGCTCTTCAATTTTTCCAGCCACAAAAGCACCTTCAGACTGCTGATCAAGCTGGGGAAATAATTTTGGTTTAACGCCTTCTTTGGTGGCATGGAGCGTCTTTTTGTATTGCACTTTATTTTTGGCAATAATACTATTAGCCACATCCAAAATCTCTCGGCTGGAGCGATAATTTGTTTCTAATTTAAAAATTTTACTCCCTGGAAATTCGTTCGGGAATTGTAAAATATTTTGGATATCAGCGGCGCGGAAAGAATAAATACTCTGGGCATCATCCCCCACTACCACGACATTATTGTGTACCATGGCCAAACGACGGATGATCGACGCTTGAATTTTGTTAGTATCTTGATACTCATCAACCAAAACATACCGAAATTGTCCGGCATATTTTTGATGAATATTTCCGTCTTGAAGGAGTGTCAGCAGATTGACGAGCAGGTCGTCAAAATCCATAGCGTTCGCTTCTTTTTTGCGGACAGCGTACTCGACGGCAATCTTTGTAATCTCTTCGGTAAATGGCAACCATTGATAAAACTTATCTTCAACTATCACCTCAATCGGCAACTCGGCGTTCCGCGCATAGCTAATAACGCTCAAGACCGCCGAACACGAAGGAAAGCGTTTGGCGCCAGCACTATCTGGTTTTACGTTTTTGACACACAGTTTAATCAGCGACTCGCTGTCATCGCTATCAAGGACGGTAAAATTGTTGCCATAGCCCAAGAGCGGCGCGTAGATACGCAAAATTCGGTAGCCGATGTGGTGAAACGTCCCTGACCACGGCAAAACTCCTTGGCTCCCAGCCAGCTGAGCCACCCGGCGACGCATTTCGTCGGCCGCTTTGTTGGTAAAAGTCACGAGCAAAATCTCTTCAGGCTTCACTCCTTGTTCTAGTAAATACGCCACGCGATAGGTAATCGTACGCGTCTTGCCACTCCCCGCCCCAGCGAGCACCAGGCACGGGCCGTCGCCATTTTGAATCACTGCTAATTGTTCTTGGTTTAATTCTTTGGCAAAATCGATCATATTCAAGTAAAGTGAGTGGAATAGTTTGTAAACAAACTATTCCCGAGCGTACGAAGAATATACCTCACAGTATAGTTATTTATCCTCTCGGAGTTTCGGATCAACAAAAGTTTCTTGAATCTGTTTCCAAATCGAAGCGGCCGTGCCTTTGAATAGATATTCCGGCTTCATCACCCCTTCTTCAAACCCGCCACGGCGAGCTTCGGGATAAATATAGACAATAAAATGCGCATAGGGGCCTTTGCTCGCGTCAGTATCTTCCAGAAGCTTAAAACGGTCTTCGAGCGCTTGGCTTTGGATAAGGCGAAGCACGCTTCTGATTTTTTCTAATTTTTTCCGGAGCTTATCGAGCGAACCACTGAGAATAATTTGGGCCACCGGGCGACTATCTTTTGACTCAACGTATAATTTATAGAGTCCAGAATTTTTTTCTTTCTTAATTTGGTA
>CAYUBH010000001.1:45079-46338 GCA_964442985.1 uncultured Gammaproteobacteria bacterium | reverse complement strand
TATGTTCCAACTACTGATAATATGCGTATTTATGATGTTACTAACCCTAGAGCGCCTTCGCTGGTTAGTGTTTATTCAGACGCATCAGTAGGCAATCAAATATACGTTTCTGGTCGTTACGCCTATTTGACAGCTAATGGCGATGCCTTGCGTATGATGGATATTTCTGAGCCGACAACACCGATAAAAATTTCATCGTTCACAACTTCGACTAATAAAGCTGTCTTTGTTTCCGGCAGATATGCCTACTTGGCCGCTCAAGCTTTCCTGTATGTTCTTGATACTGCTTCTGGGACGTTGTCACAGGTTGGTTCTGTTGGTCTGACCAGCGTTAATGGCGAAAAAGATATCCATGTTTCTGGCCGTTACGCCTATATTGCTGATAATAGCGGTGGTTTTAGAATTGCTGATGTCTCTAATCCTGCTGCTCCAGTACTTATTGCTTCAAGTAGTCTTTCTTCGGCGGTTACCCTTCATGTTTCTGGGCGCTACGCCTATATTGGTGACGGTTCTACTTTGCGTATTTACGATGTGTCGAGCTCTACCGCGCCAGGGCAGGTATCTTCTTTAGCCATGGCCTCTACCATCTATGGTATTCAGGTTGTTGGTCGTTATGCGTATTTGGCGACTGGTGTCGGTCTTAAAGTTGTTGATTTACAGGGTATTAGCACACATGCGGCCAGTATTAGTAGCCTTGACACTGATAGTTTGAATGTATTTGACAATGCTGAAATTGGTAATAATTTGTATGTTCGCACTGGTATTAATGTTGGTGCAAGTGGTATTTTTAGTAACGGCATGTTAACGGTTAATTTACCAACTTCATCTCCTGGGTTGACGACAAATTATGCAGCTGCCAACTTTATTAGTCACGGTAGTACTACAGTGGTTATTGTTGATAAGCACAACTCAGACGGTATTCTAATGTCATTCCGTCGCGGTGGCACTGAACAAGGTACTATCGCGGTCGGTGGCGGTACAGTTTCGTATAATGCCTTTACTGGTTCGCACTACGCTCGTTTGCCAGAGGGTGTGTCTAATATGCAAATGGGTATGCTTATGACGTTAACAGGCGACAATGATTTTCTTCATGACGATGATTCATCTGAAATTATCTATGGAGTGACGTCTACCGCAGTTGCCAACGATTCTCGTGTCTTAGGTTCATATTTAGCGCTTCAGACCCCTGGATCGTACGCTTCAAGCAATCCGCACATGATCATGGCTGTCGGTAATGGCGTCATGTGGGTGGCTGACAA
>CAYUBH010000001.1:7310-44979 GCA_964442985.1 uncultured Gammaproteobacteria bacterium | reverse complement strand
GCTGTTGCAACTATTCAAAAATGTTCTTCGCCATACAGTGATAAAGCAATTGGTATCGTATCTACTAATCCAGGGTTCACTCTTGGTGGAGCAGGTGACGCATCTACTCGTAAAGTAGCTCTCGCCGGTCGTGTTCCGCTCAAGATTTCTACTAAGAACGGTGCTATCGCTGTTGGCGATAAACTCACTACTTCAGACGTTGCCGGTGTTGCTATCAAAGCAACAGCTAGCGGCCCGACTATCGGTGTGGCTCTAGCTGATTATTCTGATGTTCAGGACGGAACAGTGTTGGCGTTTGTTAAAATGGGGTGGTGGGCACCGTTATCTATCTCCGCGCCAACTATTGCCGAAACACCTTCGTCAACACTTAGCGTTATGGTATCGAGTGTTATTCAAACACTTGAATCGATTGGTGTCTTTATTCAAAACGGCATTGTCCGAGCCACCGGATTTATCTCAGCAACCATTACTAGTGACCAGGTTGATACCAAGAAATTATGTGTTGATGGTGTCTGTATCACCAGCGATCAGTTCAAAGATTTGTTGGATAAAAATAACGTTTCAACAACATCTTCGTCGACTATCCCAACTTCGACATTGCCAGTGGGCGAGCCGATGCCAACTGATCCAACCACTTCAACGCTTGATACTGCCACCTCATCGACTAATCCGATTATAGAAACACCAAGCTCTACACCAAGTGGAGGTGGAACTGAAACTACCACTCCACCGGCCACTGAACCTGCTCCGGCTCCAGCGCCTGAGCCAACACCAGCAGTTGACCCAGCTCCAGCGCCTGAGCCAGCGCCTGCTCCAGCTCCTGAGCCAGTACCAACCCCTGCTCCGGCGCCATAAAAAAACCTCTATCACTGCGATAGAGGTTTTTGTTTTGTGGTAATTTTTACTCTTCGGGGAAGATTTTTTTGCCTTGGTCGTCGTAGAGAAGAACTGCTAATACTGGGCAGGATTGCGCCGCGAGCATAATGGTATCTTCGTCGGTAGAATCTGGGTCAACGACGTAGGCCAGATTTTCGTCGTCAAGCTGAAAAACACCAGGAGCGACAGCGACACAAGAGTTGGCGCCGATACATTTTATGCGGTCGACAACAATGCGACGAATACGTCCGCCAGCGCGGATTTTTTGAGAGATGTTGGCTGGTAAATCAGTTGGGAGAGTGATCTCGGACATACAATTAAAACTCTAATAATTCGTTTAGTATAGACTCCTCATCTAATTCTGGCAAGGGTAGGCCGCTCTCTGCTTCGATTCTATCAATAATATCTTTGATACGGCTGTGTTCGTAGATCTTGCCGTCAGCGATTACATTTGGGCCATTGTCACAATTATCTCGGCACTGGCAGGTGGTAACGTCGGCGGTGTTTTTGTAATTGTTGGTAATATGCTCAAGAAGTGGCTCGTGATTGTCTCGGCACACTCGTCCTTGGCATACTTTGATTTGTTTTCTTTTTTCCATATTATATACCAAGCGTCGCACGGAGTTCGTCAGGCATCGTGTAGGGTGGGTCAAAGGTGAGGGTAATATCTACATTGTCGGCACCAAGACTACTTTTGAGCGTGGTGATAATTTCATCGTTCAATTGTGGGCCCCATGGGCAGAAGGGGGTGGTGTAAGTCATGGTGATATTGATGGTTTTGCCGACAATTTCAATACCGTAAATCAGCCCCATGGTCCAAATGTCGAGGTGAATTTCTGGGTCGTTAATTGTTTTTAAGACATCAATGACGTCATCTTTGGTGAAC
This sequence comes from uncultured Gammaproteobacteria bacterium, assembly GCA_964442985.1. Taxonomy (GTDB): domain Bacteria; phylum Patescibacteriota; class Patescibacteriia; order Magasanikbacterales; family GWA2-37-8; genus 2-02-FULL-45-10. The sequence continues at coordinate 43,217 of CAYUBH010000001.1, read as the reverse complement.
ATAGTGTTTAGGCAGTATACTTGGCGTAGCCGTTTTTTTCAATCTCTTTGGCCAGCTCTTTTCCACCACTTTTTATAATTTTTCCGTTATACATGATATGGACAAAATCTGGCTCAACGTATTCAAGAATGCGGTTGTAGTGGGTGATAAGGAGAACACCGTTCTTTTTGGTGTGAAAGCTGTTGATACCTTCGGCGACAATGCGCAGAGCATCGACATCGAGACCGGAATCGGTTTCATCAAGTAGAGCGTATTTTGGATTAAGCATAGCCAGCTGGACAACCTCGAGACGCTTTTTTTCGCCACCAGAAAACCCAGTGTTGAGATAGCGCTTGGCAAAATCCGGATTCATTTTGAATTCAGCTAGCTTAGCGACGAGTTCCTTATGAAAAAGTACTGGATTGATGTTTTTTCCAGTGTGCGATTTGGTGGCAAGGCGTAAAAAATTGGCTACGGTGACACCGGGGATTTCTGGCGGATATTGCATGGATAAAAATAACCCTGCTTTGGATTTTTTGTCGGGCGATTCTTTGGTGACATCTTTTTTATCAACGATAATTTTTCCTTTGGTGATAGTATACTTAGGGTGACCCATCACAGCGTTCGCGAGGGTAGATTTACCAGAGCCGTTTGGGCCCATGATAACATGCACTTCGCCCGGCTTGATTATGATATCCAAACCAGTGACAATCGCTTTGTCACCAACGGAGATGTGAATATTTTTGAGTTCAAGTGACATAGGATTAGAGAGCTTTTTTAAGTGCTTCGAGAGCTAGTGTGGCGCAGCGTAAACGGGTAGGGTTTAGTTTTTCAAGACCGAGGAGGGCGAGCATGGCGTCGTTGGTTATAGCCTTAGCTTCTTTTTTACTTTTTCCTTTGACCTCGTCGGTGAGAAGTGATGCCCCCGACTGCGAGATCGCACAACCGTCACCCTGCCAGCTAATGTCAGTAAGTTTTCCTTGTTTGTTTGTCTTAATAAATAACTCCACCACATCACCACAAACGGGATTGTGTTCTTGGTGGCGAATATCAAAACTCTTCAACACTTGTTTGTTGAGTGGGTGTTTGTAGAGATCAAGTAACATTTCGTGGTAGAGCGTGTCCATATTAGGCAAACATTTTTTTGATTTTCACCAAGCCTTTGACCAAAGCGTCAATATCTTTTTTGGTGGTATAGAGGCCGATTGAAGCGCGGGCAGTAGCGGTGAGGCCAAGATGCTGGTGAAGTGGCTCGGCGCAATGGTGGCCAGCGCGAATACAAATATTCATTGATCCGAGAATATCAGCGATGTCGTGCGGGTGAACGCCCGGAATAGTAAACGAGATTACACCAACGCGGTTTTTTGGTCGGCCAATAATAGTTGTCTCGGAAGATAATTTTTTTAAAGCGTAGTCCATGAGAGCTTTTTCGTGCTGTTGTATTGTTTTGAAACCAATTTTGGTGAGAAGGGCGAGGGCTGACCCAAGGCCGATAGCGCCAGCAATGTTGGGTGTGCCAGCTTCAAATTTGGTAGGAGCTTCCTGCCAAGTGCTTGAAGTATAGGAAACTTCTTTGACCATATCTCCGCCAAAGAAAAATGGCTCAAGCGATTCCTCGAGTAGGGTTTTTTTGCCATAGAGTACACCGACACCTGTCGGGCCGTAGACTTTGTGGCCAGAGAAAACGAGAAAATCCACGTCGAGTTTTTTGACGTTGATTGGCAGGTGGGCGACAGCTTGTGCCGCATCAATGATGGTGAGGGCGCGTTTGGCTTTGGCCAAAGCGATAATTTTTTGAGCGGGAGCTGCCGAGCCGAGCACATTGGAAACAAGCGAGAAACTAACAATTTTAGTATTGGCATCAATAAGTTTTTTGGCCGAAGCGATATCTAAGTCGCCATTTTTTGTTAGCTCAATAAAACGCAGGCTAAAACCATAATGCTTGGCCATTTGTTGCCAGGGCACGAGATTGGCGTGGTGTTCCAGGCGGGTCAGCACGACGTTGTCCCGATGTGATAGGCGAGGGGAGAGGGAATAGGCGAGTTGATTCAGAGCGTGGGTGGTGCCAGAGGTAAAAATAATTTCTTCTGGTTTGGCGCCGATAAAACGAGCTGTCTCTCCACGAGCTTGTTCATACGCTTCGGAGGCTTTGACAGCGCTTGGGTAGAGACCGCGGTGAATATTAGAGCGGTACTTCGTATAATACTCGTTCATCGCTTGAAGTGCTAGTGCACAGGTCTGCGAAGAAGCGGCACTATCAAGATAGACCAGGGAGTGGTCGGCAGAAAGTGACGGAAAGTGTTTGGTGAAATTTTTCATAGAGTATTTTAACCAACAGCGTCTTCCATTTCCATTTCAATCAGCTTGTTGAGTTCAAGCGCGTATTCCACCGGAAGCGCTTTGACAATTGGTTCAATAAAACCAGACACTACCAGGCGAGTCGCTTCTTCTTCGGATAAACCACGAGATTGTAAAAAGAAAATTTCTTCTTCACCAATTCGGCCAACGCGCGCTTCGTGCGCCACATTGACTTGATCATTTTTAATTTTTAATTCGGGAATAGTGTTGGCAATGGCGTTTTTGCCGATAAGCAAAGCGTCACAAACCATAGAGGCGTTGACCTGCGTAGCTAGTGGCATGATTTTAATCAAACCACGGAAGGTGTTAATACCGCCGTCTACCGAGATAGATTTGGAAATAATGGTGGAACTGGTGTTCGGAGCGGTGTGAATCGCTTTGGCGCCAGTGTCTTGATTCTGACCCTTGCCCGCAAAAGCAATACCCAAACTATCGGAGCGAGCGCCACGACCGCGAAGAATAGAGCAAGGATATAACATGGTCGTACCCGATCCCATGTTGCCGTTGACCCACTCAATTACCCCGTCTTCATCGACGAGGGCGCGTTTGGTGTTGAGGTTGTAGGTATCTTTGGACCAGTTTTCAATAGAGGAGTAACGGAGACGGGCGCCTTTGTGTACAAATAATTCTACGCAACCAGCATGGAGCGAATTTACGCCATAGCGAGGGGCACTACAGCCTTCGATATAATGAATGTTGGCGCCTTCGTCGGCAATAATCAGGGTATGTTCAAACTGTCCGCCTGATTTAGCGTTCATGCGGAAGTAGGCTTGGAGCGGTAAATCGATAGAAACATTTTTTGGTACATAAATAAAAGTACCACCACTCCAGACAGCGGCGTGCAACATGGCGAATTTGTGGTCGTTAATCGGCACACATTGCGTCATGAAATATTTTTTGATGAGCTCTGGGTATTTTTGGACAGCTGTGTCCATGTTTTCAAAAATCACTCCTTGTTTTTCCCAGCTGGCTTTTAAATTATGATAGACAATATCTGAGTCGTATTGCGCACCAACACCAGCGAGGGCTTTATGCTCGGCTTCGGGAATACCTAAGCGGTCAAAGGTTTTTTTAATATCTTTGGGAACATCTTTCCAGTCAGTCGCTTCCTTGGTATCAGGGCGAACAAAATACACGATTTTTTGTAAATCGAGTTTGGTGAGATCGGGGCCCCAAGCAGGGAGTGGAGCTTGTTGAAATAATTTGAAGGCTTCAAGGCGCTTGTTCAACATCCAAGCTGGCTCGTTTTTTTGCGCACTAATTTCGCGAACGACTTGTTCGGTAATACCGGGGGTGGCCTTATAGCGGTTGTTTTCTTTGTTGGCTGTCCCGTAGACAGCATGTTTTTCCGCAGTAAGGCTTTGGAAGTTTTTGGAGGTTTTTTTCATAGTATGCCCTGCTTAAAGCCCTATAAAGGGGCGAGGGGGTCCTCTTATGTTCTCAAAAAGAGGAGGTTAATGAATAGATTGTTCGTTGCCAAAGGCGGGTCGGTGTGCTAGAGTGAGTCGTATCTACAGCCCTTTTGAATACCGTGAGTATACCAAAAAATGGCTAATTTGTCAATAATACTATGCCTGAACAGGTTTTTTACACCATTCGTCTTTTGACCAAGAAAACTATTGCCCGAAATGTTATCGAACTCCGATTTACTAAGCCGGAAGGTTTTTTGTTTGCCCCAGGGCAATTTGTGCAGTGTCGTATCCCTGATAGTGACAAATACGTGCTCCGCAGTTACTCTATTTCTTCCACGCCTGACAAAGAGTATTTGGAATTATGTGTGAAAGTGTTGCCTGGTGGCAAAGCCTCAGCTTTTTTTGACGCACTCCCTATCGACGGCGAAGCGTGGATTAGCTCGGCCAAAGGCATGTTTGTGGTGAAGCCAGACCATCAGCCAAAAAAATATTTTGTGGCCACCGGAACAGGTTTGGCGCCGATTATGAGTATGGTAGAAACGTTACCGAACGACACTGCTCAAAAAAGTGAAGTGTTGTTTGGGGTGCGTCACCAAGCCGATGTTTTTTGGGTTGATCGTTTGGCTGAAGTTGCCAAAAATAATCCGTCGTTTACCTATCAGACAACATTATCTCAACCAGAAGAGCCGTTTGATGCTTTGCGCGGGCGAGTGACCGAGCATGTGTTGGCTGATACCGCAGGGGAGTACTATATTTGTGGTAATGTCGAAATGGTCAAAGAAGTGCGAACGATTCTTCTCGAAAAAGGGGTTTCTCCAAAAGTGCTTCATTTTGAAATTTTCTAGGTTATCCACAGCGCGGAGGGGTTGACTTTTGGCCAAAATCGTTGTATACTTTGTGCGGATTAGTCGTTCTTTTTACCGGATGTAGTCGAAGACAGGGTTCCTGGGGCATGAGCTTCTCCTAAGAAAAGAGATAGGCAATAGATTCGTCTGTTGATTGTCTCGTTTCGTGGGGGATTCCTTACCAAAGGAATTAGTATCGGAAACAGTCCGATCGCCCTGCCTTCTTCTTTCATCCTTCATCACCCTCAGACAGAGGGAGAGGTGCTCCGTGCGTGCGTTCATCGTGTTCGTGGCCGTTGTGTGTTTTTCGGTTCCATCTTTTGCCTCCGAAGAGCACCACTGTCACCCGACGTGGTCTCTCGGAGTTGGCTTTTCGGTCGTCGAGGAGCCGCATCTCCACGGCGGAGAGATGTATCAGTCGTTTGATTTTGAAGCGATTGGTGTTCTCAACTGCCCTCTCGCAGACAGTCTCGATTTTTATCTCGAGGCTGGTGTCGGCATCACCAATCGAGCGGATCCGTTCGTCCCCATTGGTGCTGGCATTGTTTTTGAACTCAATGAGAAGGTGTTTCTCGGTCTGTCCGGCGCGCTCAACCTGCATCCTGTGGTGCCGGGGGCAACGCTCCTGATTGGACCGATGATTCAGCTCAATCTCTTTGAGGGGTTCTCGTTTGTCATTGCTCCCGGTTTTGTCCTGCATACGACCGGGGTCGATGTCGTTCGTGGTGGCGGGGGAACCTTCCACTTCGAAAAGACGTGATCCCACTTCTGTTCTGATGGTGACGGAGGGGGTAGCTTCGGCTGTCCCTTCCCAATCCATTTGTCTTCATAATCGGTTTTTCTGGTTGTGGCTGCAAATAGCAAAACTATCCCACGTGGGATAGTTTTTTTGATTGTTTTTTTAAGGTGGTATGCTACACTAGCTATACTTTATATATAGCTCTAGTGTGTATGCGTGAACGATCTGGCGGGGAGGGGATAGTCAAAAAATTTGTTAAAGAGAAAAAAGGGGTGTTGGCAGCAGCTTTTGTATCCTTGGCAGCGCATGCCGGGGCGTATTTGGCGTTTAATGAAAAAGCGCGCCATAGTTTGGAAAATGAAACTGCGGAGATTTCTCGCACCATCCGCGAAAAATGGCAAAATGCTTTTGAGTCAGGACAGAGCGAAGAAGAATTTAAAAAACAGTTGTTAGAGTTGGAAAAAGTTGATGTTGGGGCAGCACTGCTCAAAATGGAAAGTCTGCATGGTTTTTCGGAGGCAGAAACAGAACAAGCGATTCGCGAATTGTCGCGTATTCGTGAAGAATATGATCGGATAAAGACTGGTCTTGATTTAGAGCAGACCGGTTTTAATCTTTCAAAAGAAGTTGGCCGCTACGATCCGGATAGCACCTCCCTTACTGATTTGTTGAATAAGAAGCAGGGCAATTGCGTAGCGCGGGCTAAATTCTATGCCAGTGTTCTGCCATCGGTGTCGGGGACAGCCTCTAATGAAACCGGCGTACAATTACAGTGGTTTGCTGGTGATGAGCAAAAACCGCCCCATGTTCGAGCGTTGTTTAGGGATACTGGAGCAGGTTGGCAGGCTTTTGAGGCGGGTTTGCCGGTTGTCATAGCACCAGATGATCTTGCTGGTACGGTGGTCACAGATAGTCGAGTGTTGTTTGGTGATTCTACAGCGACTTCGTTTGATGAAAAAAGTTTCGCTGACCCTAAAGAATCGTCAGCACAACCATTTTCAATGCCGTTAGATTCCAAAGCGAAGACAGCGATTACTTTGGCGCATGCTCCGACACGCGTGTATGAAGGTGGGGATGCTAAGTTAGAATCGCAAAAAGATTTTACCACTCGACAGGCAATGACGATTGATGAGGCTCGCGCCGGACAAATTGAACGAAGACAGTCTTCTAAGCGTTTGCAGGTGGAATTGTTGAGGCCAGAACAAATTGCCGCTCGTTTTGGTAATGATGTTTTTTCTAAAAAATCTGTGACAAAAAAAGCTGAGAAAGCTGAAGAAGCTGCACCGTTGTCTGCCGAAGTGGTGACCAGTGTAGCTCTGAGTGGTGAGGTGACTTTGTTTTTAAGACAGTCCTCGGTTGATTTGTCACCTATCGCACCTTATTCAATTACTAGTACTACCATCGCTGTCTTTGCTGATGTGAAAAAAGTTGTTGGCTGGGAAGTTTTTCGTGGCAAAGAAGTCGCCAAGTTGTGGTTGAGCGGTTTAGCTATCACCGATGAAGTGGTGAAAAACTTTGCCAGTGCACCGCTTACCGAGGTAACGCTCAACGCTACCTCAGTGACCGATCTTAGTTTTTTGAAAGGTAAAAAATTAAAATCCCTTAACCTTAAGCAATCGTTTGATGTTGATTTAGCCACGCTCGAAGGAGCGACCTTTGAGAGACTATCCCTGTCTTTCTATGAAGGAATGGATTTAAGTCCGATTAAAGATTTTATTGATACGAAGCGCGAGAAGATTGCCAAAGACTACGGTGGTTTAATAGAAATTGATGCATCGTACCGAGTGCATCTGCTTGATCCGGCAAAGAGTGGTATTCCAGGTATTAAGAAGGTGATTGAGTTGGCTAACGAAGGCGATTCCGGGGCTATTCAAGAGCTTCAAGATGCTAAAATTGTTGATTTATAAGCGGTTTTTTCATCTTTCGCCCCAGGCGACCCCTTGGACCTTGCTTTAGCCGGTCTTTTGTGCTATACTAGCGCCCGATAGCGTGTCTGCTGTTTTTAGGCAGATTTTTTATTCCACGCTTTAACTGTTTGTATGAATATCCGTAACGTCGCTATTATCGCCCACGTTGACCACGGCAAAACCACGCTCGTGGATGCCTTGCTTCGTCAATCCAAGACTAAGCTCGATAAAGACCAGGCAAATCAGGCGGCTATTATGGATAGTAACGACTTGGAACGTGAGCGTGGTATTACTATTTTTTCGAAGAACGCCTCAGTTCAGCTTGGTGATACCAAAATTAACATTATTGATACTCCTGGCCACGCTGATTTTGGTGGTGAAGTAGAACGCGTACTCAAAATGGCTGACGGTTGTTTGCTTCTCGTGGATGCGAAAGAAGGTCCGATGCCACAAACTCGTTTCGTGCTCAAAAAAGCTTTGGCAATGGGCCACAAAATCATTGTGGTGGTCAACAAAATCGACAAGCCAGATGCTCGCCCACAATTTGCCCTTGATAAAACCTTTGAACTTTTCTTGGAACTTGGTGCCAACGATGAAGTGGCCGATTTCCCAGTAATTTACGCGGCTGCTCGCGATGGTAAAGCTGGTCTTACACCAGATCTTTCCTCGATGACTGACATCATGCCATTGTTTGATGCGATTTTGAAATATGTTCCAGCGCCAACTGGCGACGTGAACGCTCCACTCCAGATGCTCACCGTGTCTATCTCGGCTGACAACTTTAAAGGCCGTATGGCAACAGGTCGCGTGTATAACGGCCAACTCAAAGCTGGTCAGGATATTATGCATATTGACCGTGCTGGGGTGATGAAGAAATTCCGCCTCACTGCAGTATTTACCAACGTTGGTCTTGAAAAAGTAGAAACCAAAGAGCCGATTTTGGCAGGGGACATCTGTACGATTGCTGGTATTGCGGAAGTGACTATCGGCGAAACGATTGCTGACGTGACCACTCCGATTGCTCTTCCAACAATTACGATTGATGAGCCAACCGTGAAAATGAACTTTGCGGTGAACGATTCGCCATTTGCTGGTAAAGAAGGTAAATTTTCTACCTCTCGCCAAATTCGTGAACGTTTGTTCAAAGAATTGGAAACTGATGTTGCGCTTCGCGTGATTGACGGCCCATCTGGTGATTGGATTGTGTCTGGTCGTGGTGAGCTTCACCTTGCTATTTTGATCGAACGCATGCGCCGTGAAGGTTTTGAATTCCAAGTGTCTCAGCCTCAAGTTATTAATAAAGAAGAAAATGGCAAAAAATTAACTCCGCACGAACAAGTGTTTGTGGAAGTGCCAGACACCTATTCCGGTGTCGTTATCCAAAAGCTCGGTACTCGCCGTGGTTTGCTCCAGAATATGTATTCTGAAAATGGCGTAACTTTCTTAGAGTTCATTATCCCAACTCGTGGTTTGTTTGGCTACCGCACTGAGTTTTTAACCGACACTAAAGGTTTGGGTATTATCAATACCATGTTCCATGGGTATGATGTTGATCCGGGTGGATGGGGCGATCGCGACCAAGGCTCCTTGGTGGCACACGAAACTGGTACCACCAACCTTTATGGCTTGGTCAACGTGCAAGATCGCGGTGTACTCTTCTATGGCCCAGGTGTGGAAGTCTACGAAGGTCAAGTGGTTGGTCAGAACGCTCGTGGCGAAGATATGCGCGTGAACGTTTGCCGTATGAAACAATTGTCTAACATGCGCTCTAAAGGTGATGGTGGCGCTGAGCATTTCAATACACCAAAGACGATGGGATTGGAAGAGGCGCTTGAATATATCGGCGAAGATGAGTTGGTAGAAGTTACCCCTGAGAACATCCGCATCCGTAAAATGGTGCTTAGCGAGTCTGAGGCTAAACGCATTGCTCGCGGTATCAAATAACTATAGGTTATTAGAACAGAGGCCCTTCCGGCCTCTGTTCTGTTTTTAGCTGTCTTTTTGGTGTATACTATGGGGGAGAATATGACCACTTTTCGGAAACAACTTATTGATGAGCGACGCCTGCGGTTTGTCGCTCTTTTGGTGTTTCTCCTTGCTACCTGGGTGGTGGCTCGGTTGTTTTATCTTCAAGTAATGCGCCACGATTACTATTCGCTCTTCGCCCTCAATACGCATGAAATATACAAAAAATTACACCCCGTGCGCGGGCAGATTTTTGTGCAGGACAGTCGTTCCAAACAAGAATATCCGGTGGCGATTAATAAAGATTTCTATCTTATCTACGCTGTTCCTAAGGATATTCCCGAAGAGGTGACCGCTTCCACCACCGACGCTCTGGTCAGAGTCCTTGGCCTGTCATCGGGCGATCAGAAATCGCTTAGTGAAAAAATAGCTAAGCGGGGGAGTTATGCAGTGGTTGCCAAAAAAGTCCCCGAAGAAACGGCTAAAATGATTGAATCGTGGAATGTGCGCGGAGTATATATTTCGCCTCAAACGTATCGGTTTTATCCCGAAGAAGTGCTAGCTGCGCCGGTGATCGGCTTTGCGTCGCCGAATGACGAGGGGCGATTGGTGGGAAAATACGGCGTCGAAGGTTATTGGGAGAAAAAACTAGCTGGCCAGGGTGGATTTCTTATGGCTGAGCGGGGGGTTGGCGGTGGTTGGATTACGCTTGGTGACCGAACAGCGGTGGAAGCGCAAAATGGAGCTGATTTGCTTCTGACGATTGATCGCACTCTTCAATTTAAGGCCTGCGAGCGTCTGCGCCAGGGGATGATCGAGTATAAAGCCAAATCTGGGTCGCTTGTCATGATGAACCCGCATACGGGGGCAGTTTTGGCGATGTGTAGCGTGCCAGATTTTGATCCAAATGCTTTTTCTAAAGTCGATGATATTGCTGTTTTTAATAATACTGCGGTTTTTACACCATATGAGCCTGGTTCGGTTTTTAAAGCATTTACCATGGCGTCGGCTCTTGATCTTGGCCTTGTTTCACCCTCGACACCCTATACTGACCCGTGTAAACTTATTATAGACGGCTTCACTGTGCGTAACGCTCTTCAAAAATGCTACGGTCGCCACACGATGACCGAAGCATTGGAGAATTCTATTAACACCACTCATGTGTGGCTCGAAGGGCGCATTGGTAGTTCGCGGTTTCAAGAATATATTAAGCATTTTGGTTTTGGTGAAAAAACTGGCGTGGCTCTCAATACTGAAGTGGCTGGAGATATTTCGTCTTTGTCGCGTAAAGGGGAGATTTTTGGAGCCAATGGCTCATTCGGCCAAGGGCTTACTGTGACGGTGCTTCAACTCGCGGCAGCATATTCGGCAATTGCTAATAACGGATTACTTCCAACACCCTATGTGGTGGAAGAAGTGCGTTATCCGAATGGTCAAAAAGAAAAAACAGGAGTAATCACCGAGCGGGTGATTAGTGAGCGAGCAGCCAAGCTTTTGAGTGGCATGCTCACCTCGGTGGTGGAGAACCATTATCGTTCGGCGCAAATAAAGCAGTACTATATTGCTGGAAAAACCGGGACAGCGCAGATTGCCGAAGCGGGGAAATATAGTGAGACACGTACCAACCACACCTTTGCTGGTTTTGCTCCGGCCAATGACCCAGAAATTGTGATGATTGTAAAATTTGAAGAGCCGGAATTAAAATGGGCCGAAAATACGACGATTCCAGTGTTTCGAGATATTATGGAATTTGCGCTCCAGTATTACGGTATTGCTGGAGATAAAAAATAATTGCCTATGAACACTATTCTACAAAAAGTTTTATACTGGTTGGCTAGTCGGATTATGCGGAAATACCGCCCGCAGGTAGTGGGTATCACTGGCTCGGTCGGTAAAACCTCTACCAAAGAGGCGGTGGCCTTGGTGCTCGGCAAACATTTTAATGTTCGTGAAAGCAAAAAGAATTATAATAATGAAATTGGTGTTCCGCTCACTATTATTGGTGTCGATAAAAGCCCGGGCTCGTCCCTCCTCGGCTGGCTGGCTGTTTTTTTGAAAGGTTTGCGCCTCCTTATCTTGCGCGATGTTCGCTATCCCGCCACGTTGGTGTTGGAAATGGGTGCTGACAAGCCGGGGGATATTGCGTACCTCACCAAATTAGCGCCGTGTCAGGTGGGGGTGCTCACGTTTATCTCTCACGCGCACACGGAATTTTTTAAAACAATTCAAAACATTGCTCTTGAAAAGCAGGTGATTATTTCGCATTTGAAACCAAGTGGTTTTGCTATTCTCAACTACGACAATTCGTATGTGATGGAGCAAGTCAAAAAAACCAAAGCCCAGGTGATCACTTACGGCTTCAAAGAAGGAGCCGATCTCCGCGCGACAGATTTGCAGGTGCTGACGAGCGACGACGGCTCGCGGCCGATTGGTTTTAATTTTAAAATTAATTTTCAGGGGAGTAGTGTCCCGGTTTTTTTACCAGACATTATTAGCAGTAGTGTGATACCAGCGACACTCGCCGCTGTCGCTGTGGGGCAGACGTTTGGGATTAATTTACTGCAAGCGGTGGAAGCGCTTCGTTCACTTAAGCCGTTGCCGGGACATATGCGGGCGCTGAGTGGGATTAAAAAGACACTGCTTATTGATGACACGTATAATTCTTCGCCAGCAGCGGCTAAATCTGCGCTCACCACCTTGTCTGGTGTGGCACTCAAAGAAGCTGGGGCGGAATATTACGCGGTGCTTGGAGATATGCTCGAGCTTGGTGGCGAGACAGAGTCGGCGCACCGAGAAATTGGGCATTTGGTAGCGGAGCTTGGTATTCATAATTTAATTACTGTTGGCGCTGCGTCTAAAATTACTGCTGAAGCGGCGATTGAAGCGGGATTACCAGCTGAACGAGTGGTTTGTTTCGATGACAGTGTCGAGGCGGGGAAATATATGCAACAAAAAATTCAAACTGGTGACGTGGTGCTTATCAAAGGTTCGCAAGGGTCGCGAATGGAAAAAATTGTCAAAGAAATTATGGCCGAGCCACTTAGAGCAGGGGAATTACTGGTGCGCCAAGAAGCCACTTGGCTTCGTTAAGGTATGTTTACTTTTTTGTATCTTTTTTCGGCCGTCGTGATTATCCTCATGACGGTTTCGGTTATTTCTGTCTGCATCGGGGTGCCGTTTTTGCCCACGCACCGGCGCCAAGCGATGAAAATGATGGAGCTCGGGGGAGTGGGCAGAGGGTCGCGAGTGATTGACCTTGGCTCGGGGGCGGGGAGACTACTTTTTTTGGCAGCGCGTCGTGGGGCGGTGGCCGAGGGGTATGAGCTCAATCCTTTTTTGGTGTGGTGGACGCGATTGGTTGCCAAGGTGCGAGGTTTAAGCGGGCGAGTGACAGCGCGTCGAGCGTCTATTTATTCAGCCAAGGTTGGGGAGGCGGACGTTATTTTTACCTTTCTGTTTCCGGGGCCGATGGAGCGCTTAGCGCCACAGCTTTTTCAGGCGATGAAGCCGGGGTCACTGTTGGTGTCGTATACCTTTGCTATCCCGGGAGCCAAGCTTCATGCTAAAGATCAGGGGATTTTTGTCTACCGAGCGGACGACAACCGACCTTGACCAGAGGGCTTTTTGTTGCTAAACTAGGCTTCGCTATAGATTCTATGGCCCGTTCGTCTAATGGCTAGGACAGTACCCTCTCACGGTATAAATACGGGTTCGATTCCCGTACGGGCTACAAACAACAACACCGCCAAAATGGCGGTGTTGTTGTTTGTACTCTGTCCGAGGGAATCGAACGGGGAAGGGAGAAACCAGTAGGTTTCTCTTGTGGAGGAAAGTCCACGAAAACCCGAAGGTTTTCGTGAGAGCGAACGAAGTGAGCGAGTGAGATTCCTTGCGTAGCAAGGTTCTCGTACGGGCTACAACAAAAAAGACACTCTTCATCAGAGTGTCTTTTTTTCCACCTGCTCGTTATACCTACAAATGATTATGGGTATAACGAGATCGCAGGTGGAGTTGGGTGCCCACGGTCTCGCCAAACAAGGTTGCTGGCTCACGAATCACCTGAAGCAGAAAGTGTTCTTGCTGGTTCCTGCCGTGAGGTCGCTGAAGACCTCGCGGGTCATGATCGACACGGCACGGCCGAGGTCGTCGCGCGGGCAATCCACGGGGAAGCCGTAGTTGTCACGAACGTTGACCAGGAGCAGGCGCGTGGGGCGAAGCAGGGGTGTCTTGTAGCCGAAGCTCCGCTCGATGTCATCGAGCACTTTCGTGTCGGTGCACCAGACCAGCTCTCCGCCCTTGCTGGTAAACAGGCGAAGCGGCGGCATCTGGCTGCCCGACGGGACGATTTCGAGCGTTGTTGCCTCGAGAAGCTGGTACCCGCTCAGATCCTGCCCGACAAGTTCGGTGATACTTTTCCGTTCCTTCTTATGACTCATGGGAGTCTCCTTGTGGTGGGAGGGCTTGTAAAACTACCGAGAGTCTAGCACAGTTTGCTGATTTTATCAACAGTTTACTTCTTTTATACCATTTTTATGGTATACTATAATTTCTGTGTATTGTAATTTTTTTGTTATGTTTCGTCGTTTTTTCTCCGGTGTAATGCCTTTTTTTGCATCCTTTCTCCTCTTTTTTGTCTTTTCTTGGTTTTTTTCTGGTTCAGCGCTAGCAATTCGGGATGTTATCCGAATTGGTGAAACGGCTACTAATAATGGTGCGGTAGCTAACGCCACCTTTGCTCCGGATGGAACAAGTTGGTGGTCTGGTAATTCGTTTGAGACAGCAGGGACAAGTACGCTTGGTTCGACTGGTGGTAGAGTTTTTAATCTCACAACTGGAGCTCCTGCGTATGCGAATTATCCACGTATTCCTCTGAGTGCTTCGGTGGTAATTTCTGATAACGCTGGCGGGTGGTATGTTGCCGGTGGGTCAACCTCAACTATCAATGAAGTTCCGGCGACGACCCTTCTTTTTCACATCTTGTCAGACGGCTCAGTTGATTCGTCGTTTACCACTGTTATTACGACAACTATTAACGCTATGGCTCTGCGCACATCCACATTGTATATTGGTGGGTCATTTGTAATGGTGAATGGTACACCGCGGAATCGTTTGGCGGCGCTTAACGCAACCACCGGAGCTCTTCTTGCTTGGAATCCTGATGTTAATAATAGTGTTTCTGTTATCACGCTTGACCCGACTGGGGCTACAACGACAATTTTTGTTGGTGGAGCATTTACAACAACAACTGGTAATATAACTCGTCGTCGAGTCGCTGCTTGGGATCCAAATGGAGCCCTGACTAGCTGGAATCCTGATGTTAATAATACGGTAAGTGCTATTGCCTTTGACCCAACGTCGGTTACCTCTAGTATTTTTGTTGGTGGTGCCTTCACCACCACCACTGCATCGTCAACGACAAATTATACCCGTAATCGTTTGGCTGCTTACGATCGGAACGGTTCGTTAATTGGTGATTGGTCGCCGAGCTTTGATAACACCGTGAGTGAAATGGCGTTTGATGCTCAAGGCAATACCTCGTCTCTTTTTATTGGCGGGTCGTTTACTATTGTGAGTTCTACCAACTCTGTTCCCTCAACAACGATGAGTCGGGCGGTGGCGATTGATCGCAGTGGTAATCTGGTCACCTCGTGGCGACCTATGTTTAATTCAAGTGCGAGCGACATTATGGTGATGTCGTCGACGGTCTATATGAGTGGTAATTTTTATAAGGTAACTTCGACAAATGCGACTGGAGCGATTGATCGTTTGTATATGGCAGGAGTTGATTATAACGGTGATTTTACGAGTTTTCAGATCCCCGTGGTTGTTCAGGTTAATGATTTTGCAATTTCCGGTGGTCAAATATTTGTTGCTGCCTATGATCTTTATGAAAACGCGTATCGAGCATACGATTTGTATAGTATGAATCCAGACGGGGGTTTAAATATGACCTTCGGTTTTCCTCGGGTATCAAGCTCGCTTTCTAATACTCTTGGTGGTGGTGATGTCAACGCTGTTTATTACGATAAAAATACTGACGCGGTGTATATTGGTGGTACTTTTCAGGCGGTAAATGGTACGCCACGTAATAATTTGGCAGCACTTGACAGAAGTGGCAATGTGCTCGCCTGGAATCCTGGGTCAAATGCGGCAGTGAGTGTTATTGCTGGTGATCCAACAGGGGCGACGAGCTCATTGTTTATTGGCGGTGATTTTGTCGATATTAATAGCTCAACTCGTAATCGTTTGGCCGCTGTTGATACTAATGGTGTTTTGATTGGTGACTGGAACCCGATGGGGGCGAGTAGTACAGTTAGCTTTATAGCATTTGATAAGACAGGCGCTACAAGTAGTATTTTTATTGGTGGGAGCTTTACTAAAGCAGCTGGTCAAACACGTAACCGTATGGCGGCCTTCGATCGTAATGGTGTTTTGACCCACTTTGATCCGAACATTGGTAGTACTATTGAATGGATGCAGTTTGATCCAACGATGACAACGTCAAGTTTATTTATCTCAGGCTCCTTTACAACTGTTAATACGAGTACTTCACGTAATCGTTTGGCAGCAATCGATATTAATGGTGTGGCAACACACTGGAATCCGAATGCTAATAGCACTGTTGAAACTTTTTTTATCACAACAAATACACTTTTTGCCTCGGGTAGCTTTACTATGGTCAACAGCTCCACTCGAGATCGGTTTGTGGCAATTAATATTTCGACTGGTACGTTGCAAAATTGGGCACCACCAGCTCGAGCGTCCGCCCCGAATGGTGTGTATGGTTTTAATAAGTTTCGTTTGGTGGCCTCATGTGGTGCTTTTTGTTCTACCATCTCTAATCGTTTAGCAGATGGTTTGGTAGAGTTTGATGCGAGTCTTCTGTCGTTTCTTACAGCTGATCAAACTGTTTCTGAGGCTGGCGGAACAACCACGTTGGTTGTTGGTATTAACGCCACCTCCACCGACCCGGTTGATGTCTATGTGAGTGTTACCGGTGGTACTGCTTCGTCAGGTAGTGATTTTATTTACACTGCGGCAACAGCGACTATTGCTGCTGGTTCGACTACTACTTCGGTGCAGTTTGCTTTGACTGACGATTCGACCAGTGAAAGCTCAGAAACAGCCGTTTTTTCCATCTCTAACTTTGCTGGCGCTCTTGTCCCGTATAGTGCTTCGTCTACGGTGACTGTCACTATTTCTGACAATGATGCTGCTACTACCCAGCCTACACCGGTATATGGCGGGTCCTCGCCTGCGCTAGTATCTTCTCCTAATTTTGATACGACCTCGACCGCACCTTTAGTAATAGCATCGTCGACGCTGCCGAGCGCAGTATCTTCGACGTTGGATACTGTTGTTGAGCAAGCGACGACCACTCCGACAACTGTTGTGTCTGTGGCAACGACCACCCCTAAGATATTTTTGGCGTTTACTCGCTCGCTTAAACGAGGTTTGCGCGGTTTAGATGTTCTGGCTCTTCAGCGTGCTCTTAACAGTCTCGGGTTTATTATTGCAAAAAATGGTCCTGGGTCGATTGGGAATGAAACTAATTTATTTGGTATAGCTACGGAGGCTGCTGTGAAACGGTTTCAAGAGAAATACAAGAAAGAATTATTAACTCCGCTTGGTCTCAAGCGTGCAACTGGTGTTGTTGCGTTGCGTACGCAAAAATTACTTCTTCAACTTTTGGCCTCTGAGTAAATAAAGTACTTTGATGCCCACGCCAAAAATGGTATACTATGGGTGTTATATGTCCGAAAAATTTCACCGACCAATGGCTGAAATGGAAAAAATTCCCCAGGCGTTCTTTGAGACGCCTGTTTCGCATACCCCTGAAAAAGATTTTGAGCTTGATCTCACCGTGCAACGCCTCAAACGCCATTTGGAAGTGGGTAATTTGATAGATATCTTTGAAGCCGGCGAAACAGTGTCTGATGAGCAGCGCCTCAAAGCAGCGGCGATGATTGATGGGCGTGGTTGGAATACGCTGTTCGCTCATCTTGAAACTGGTGACCAACTGGTGACTTTTTTGGTGCCAGGGGCCGAGTTTTCTATTAAACACCTCAACGATGATATTTTTGGTCCGCAAGGCACCGACGACATTATTGAGCACCAAAAGACCGTGCTTCGTGAGGTGATGTTGTCGTATGGGTTTGAACCGCTCCGCCAAGATTATAAAACGGGTATTTTTAAAGCCAACGAAGCAACACCAGAGATTTTGACCCAGATTTGTGAAACCGTCCGAGCGGCAATGGATACGTTTGTGGCCGAAAAGATTCGCGCTCGACGATCTGAACTCGCCAAAAAAGGACAATCCACGGAATTTCTCAAAAAATTTGAAGAGCGTACGCGAGAGAGTGGCTACAAACTGTCGTTTGGGATGAGTGAGGTGGGCGACCCGTATTACGGTGTGCGAGATTATTCGCATATCGAATTAACGGTGCTTCAAAGTTTGCAAGCGGCCAAAGTGGCCCAAAAAAACCGCGGGCAAGAGTATGGACGCGCCTACCAGTCGCAGGATATTTTGGCAGTGGTGGATGAAACAGAACAATTGCGCGAAGAAATTCGTTCGCTCGGTGAAGTAGTGGTGGATAAACACTTGGGTCCGCATGTTATTTTCTTCTTTGACCAAGTGACTAAAACGTACCAACTCAACCGTGACTTGCTTCGCCTGCTTCGCAAAGGAACGTTTCAGCCAAAAGGCGAGCATGACAAGAAAATAATCGCTTTGCTTGATACCTATCGTCAGCGAATTAATATTTTGGATGTCGTCAAACCTTTCACTCATGGAGAAATTTCTGGGCATCCGGTAGAAGAAGGCGCTCCGGGAGTGTATGTGAGTCGTTTGCTTGATCAGGAAATGCATACTGTTGATGATTTACGCAACACTTTTTTTCCAGCTGACAAAAAAACTCTCAAAATGGCCGGTGAAATTTTGCGTCGTGATCAAAAAGATGCTTCGTGTACGTCGCCAGCAGTGTTTCATCGTGAGGCGCTGGCTACACCGCAGTGTACCTATATCTGTATTGACGTGCTCGATGTTGGGGTGGATTTGCTTTTGAGCTATGAGCAGTCGTTTCAAAAAATTGCCAAAGCGCCCGAAGATCAAAAAGATACTACGTTGTTTTTTGAATCACTCTCGGCTGGTGATGAAATGACCTCGCGACTACGAACTATTCGTGAAAATGTTCGTTTGTTTTGTGAAGAGGCACTTCAGCGGTCGTCTATCCCACTTTTGATTGGTGGCGACGAAATTACTTTAGCTTTGCCGTCTGAGGTGGTTACTTCCGACTTCTTGTTTGGTCTTCGCTCGGCCACTGGGGCTCGGGTGGTGGCGAGTGAGGTAGAGCGGGCGAAATCTGCCACCTACACCGAAGAAGAGCTCTACAAACAGCATTCCTTGGCGCTCAAAGAGGCGGAAACAGCGGTAGGTGTTGCCAAAAAGATTGAAGAAGCGCTATCATCGTATGGACGGCATCACGCTGTCCCAGGAGTGGGCGAAGTGGATGAATCGGTTACCCGGTTGTTTGGTGAAATTCGCTCGGGGTTTGTGGTGTCCGAAGAGCAGGGTGTGTTTATGCTCCTGACCAAAGAAAAACGGTATCCGCTGGCGGTGGATCAAGGAACAGTCGCTGTTGATGCCGGCTCGAAAAAAATGCTTATTTATAGCGCGCTGGCTATGTTATTTTTAGTGGTATATTTATGGAATTAGCAGAAAAATATACCTACCGATTTTACGCTACGACCTCTGAAGCCTGGGATGCTATGTACCAGGCTTTGTCTACTGCCCAAAAATCTATTTATTGGGAAGTATTTATTTTCGTCGATGACAAAGTAGGGGACACCTTTGTGGAATTATTGTGCGCCAAAGCTAAAGCTGGGGTGGAAGTGAAAATGGTGATTGATGCGATTGGTGGATTTCAAATGTCGCAAACTGCTGTTCGTCGGTTGATTGACGCTGGAGTGGATTTACATTTTTATAACCGTATTTATCCAGAAATTCGTTTGTGGCGCTGGTTTTCTCGTTTGTGGTTTCGCAATCATCGCAAAGTGTTGGTGGTGGATGAAACCACGGTCTTTTTGGGTGGGGTGAATATTAAGGCAAGTTATAATGAGTGGGATGATATTTACCTCAAAATTCAAGGCTTAGTGCCTCGACCGCTACTGCGCGGGTTTGCCAAAAGCTATATTTCTTCGGGTGGCAAAAAAAGCGCTGTGTGGCATTTGCTCAAACCAAACGATCGTGAAAGCTGGAAAGATTTTACCAACAAGTTGAAGTTTATTGCGCACTCGCCAAAACTTCGCCAAGATAAAATTACGCGCAAATTGTATATTAAGGCGCTCGCGATGGCCAAAGAAAGTGTTAATTTTTTGACGCCGTATTACGCGCCGGATAAGGCATTTCTCAAAGCAGTGACCGCTGCCAAAAAACGTGGGGTGAAAATTAATATTTTCATGCCACTTCGTACCGATACCAAATTGATGGAGTTGATTGCACGAGCCTATTTCCGGCTGACCCTCAAAGCTGGTGCTAATTTGTATTTACTGCCGAAAATGAATCATGGTAAAGCGGTGACGATCGATGATTCTACTGGAATGGTGGGGAGCGCCAACATGACCCCCCGGAGTTATGGAATGAACGAAGAAAGTGGTGTTTATTTTAGTGATACCAAAATGGTGGCTGAGCTTAACGCTCTGTTTAATACCTATAAGGCGAGCGCGAAGTCGGTGGATGAAGCGATGATTAAACGAAGTACATTATTCATGCGTTTCAAGGAGTGGCTCGCGACACTACTCGAACGATATGTCTAAAATTTCTTCAATTCCTTTGGCCGAGCGTCTTCGTCCGCGCTCGTTTGACGACTTTGTCGGTCAAACAGATAGTGTGGCACCGGGAAAACTACTCCGCCAGCTCGTAGACACCGATCAGCTTTCATCGATTATTTTTTGGGGTCCGCCGGGGGTGGGCAAAACTACCTTGGCGCATATTATTGCTGAGCAAACTAAGTCTCGGTTTGTGGTGATGTCGGCGGTGGCGAGTGGCAAAGATGAACTGCGCAAAGTGGTGGCCGAAGCCGAGAAACATCGGGCAGACGGTGAGCGCACTATTTTGTTTATTGATGAAATTCACCGTTGGAACAAAGCGCAACAAGATGCGCTCCTGCCATTTGTAGAGCAGGGGATACTCACACTCATTGGTGCTACCACCGAAAATCCCTCGTTTGAGATTAACGGCGCGCTTCTCAGTCGTTCGCGGGTGTTTATTTTGAAGCATCTGACAGTAGCGGACATCACCACTGTTTTGAAACGAGCGCTTCGTGATACTGAGCATGGCTATGGCGCTTTGAAGATAACCGTGCCCGACGAGGTGCTCGAACTGTTAGCTGAATTGTCTGGTGGTGATGCTCGTTCGGCGCTCAATGGCCTGGAGCTCGCAATTAAATCTCAATCCAATAAAGAAACAATCGTTCTTACCTCTGAAGGAATTAAAGAAGCACTCCAGCGCACACACTTGATTTTCGATAAACGCGGTGAAGAGTTTTATAACCTTATCTCAGCTCTCCACAAATCTATGCGTGGGTCGGATGCTAATGCAAGTTTGTATTGGCTCGCCCGGATGCTCGAGGGTGGGGCTGATCCGCTTTATGTCGCTCGGCGTGTGCTTCGATTCGCGAGTGAGGATATTGGGATGGCTAACAGCGAGGCAATGGTACAGGCTAATACCGCCTACGACGCCTGCCACAAGCTTGGTATGCCCGAATGTGCGGTTCATCTGGCTCAGGCGGTGGTGTATTGCGCCAAGTCTACCAAGTCTAATCTGCTGTATACCGGCTACCAGGCGGCAGCGAGTGATGCCAAAGCCACCTCGCATCTCGGCGTTCCGCTTCATTTGCGTAATGCGCCGACTGGATTTATGAAAGAAATCGGTTATGGGAAGGGGTATAAGTATAACCCGGATTTTGACGGCCCGGTGGAGCAAGAGTATCTCCCGCCCGAGCTCAGCGGGCGACAGTACGTCGGTGGATCTCCTCAAAAGCCCAAAAAATAGCTTATTTTAGCTATTATCTGGTCTTTTTTATTGACAAAAAGCTGGTTTTCTGGTAGGGTACACCCTCTGAATAACTGACCTATATCTATGCAAAAGATTGCTATCTTTATCACAGCCTTGGCGGTGGCCATTCTTGGCCTCCCAGCTATGTCTTTGGCGGAGGTTGAAAAATTACCGGTTTCCCAAGCGACTGTTGTCAAAGCTGCCCCAACTAAAAAAGTAGTGGCTAAAACCACTACCAAGCCAACTGTTAAACCAGTGGTAAAAAAAGTTGAAGTGAGTGAAGAAGTAACTACCTCGACAGTCCCAGCCAAACCACTTCCAGCTGGTTCTATTGTCGCTGTCTCAACCAGCGCGGTGACGAGCCTCACTCAGAAGTGTAACAAAGCTATTCAAGAAGCGAATAAGTTTTGTAAAAAAATTGCTGCCGGTTGTCCATCATGGAGTGAGACACCAAAATGTGTCAAAGCCAACGAAGAATGTGATGTGAAGCTTCAAGCAGCGATGGATCTGTGTCCATCTATTGAACAGTAATTTTTCGAGTCGTTTCTTCAAGGTGGTCAATGGTAACATTGACCACTTTTTTATTGTGGAGTAGGGAAGAGATTTTTTCTGGCCACTCAATGAGGGTGATAGTGTGTGGTTGACCAAGATAATCCTCAACACCAATACCGACAAGCTCAGCTTCGCTCTCGAGACGATAGGTGTCGATGTGGACCAATTCGCGAGCTGGGGCAGTGTGTGGCAGGCGATAGACATTCATCAGGGTAAATGTCGGGCTGGTCATATCGTGTTGAAGCCCTAAGCCCTCGGCAAAGCCTTTGGTAAAGGTGGTTTTGCCAGCGCCCAAATCACCGTGTAAGCAAATAATCGCTCCGCCGATTATTTTGCGGGCGAGCTCAGCTCCAGCTTGTTTGGTAGTGTCTGGTCCAATTGAGATAATTTCCATAAGAAAAGTGTGCTCTCTATAGTAGCCTTTTTACCGCAAAAGTCAACCGGTTTTGTTGTTGCAATTCTTTAGGCGCTTTAGTATACTACAGCCACTATGTCTTTATCCTTACAAGAAGTCCAAAAAATCGCTGAGCTATCACGTTTGAAGCTCACCCCAGACGAAGAAAAACGCTATGCCGAAACTATTTCGGCGGTCTTAGACTACATGACCATTTTAAATGAAGTCGATACAGCTGGTGTCGAGCCGACAGCTCAGGTGACCGGCTTACACAACGTCACTCGCTCCGACGAAGTGGTTGTGAGCCCACTTCGCGACAAACTCATGGCGACTATGCCGCGAGTCACCGCTGAAGAATTACCAGTTCCTGGTGTTTTTGAATAATTGCTATGAATCTTAATGAACTTACTCTTGCGGAAGCACAGGCGGGGCTTTGGGCAAAAAAATTTACCTCAGTTGATCTGACCAAAGCGTGTTTGGCACGCATCAAAGAACGCAACAAAGAAATTAATGCGTTTATCACCGTCTCCGAGGAGCAGGCGTTGGCCGAAGCTCGCGAAGCTGACAAGCGATTTGCTTTTGGGACAGCTCACCCGCTCACCGGTATTCCATTTGCGGTGAAAGACGCTATTAACACTGCTGATGTTCGCTCGACTGGTTCGGCGAAGATTTTAGATAACTATGTCCCGCCATTTGAAGCGACAGTGATTCATAAAATTCGTGAACAAGGCGGGGTGTTGCTTGGTAAAAATAACTGTGACGCTTTTGGGCATGGAGCCAGCAATGAAAACAGCATGTATGGCCCAGTGCGCAACCCACATGACACGAGCAAAGTGGCTGGTGGATCATCGGGTGGGAGCGGGGCAGCAGTGGCCGATGACCAATGTATTTTTTCTATTGCCGAAGATACTGGTGGCTCGATTCGCCAGCCAGCAAGTTTTTGTGGTGTAGTGGGGCTTCGTCCAAGCTATGGTCGCAATTCTCGCTATGGCATTATGCCGATGGCCTCGTCCTTGGATACTGTCGGCCCAATTACCAAGACAGTCGAAGATACGGCCATTGTGATGGAAGCGATTGCTGGTGTTGATCCGCGCGACGCAACGACTGTCCCAGAACCAGTTCCTTCATACACCAAAGAATTAACAAAATCGGTCAAAGGTTTGCGCGTCGGTGTTCCGAAAGAATATTTTAATGTTCCGGGGATTGATCCAGAAGTTTTGAAAATAACTGAAGCCAAAATTGAAGCACTCAAAAAATTGGGTTGTACAGTAGAAGAAGTTAGCTTGCCACACACCAAATATTCTATTGCGGTGTACTATATTATTGTCCCAAGTGAAGACAGTTCCAATCTTGGTCGGCTTGATGGCGTGCGCTATGGTGTGCGGGCGTCTGACAAAACACTGTATGACCTCTATGCTGATTCTCGTGCCACTGGTTTCCCTGAAGAAGTAAAACGTCGTATTTTGATCGGTACGTATGCGCTGTCGGCTGGTTATTACGATGCGTATTACAAAAAAGCGCAACAAGTGCGCACGCTGATTCGTCGTGATTTTGATGAAGTGTTTAAAAAAGTTGATGTCTTGATTACGCCAACCTCGCCATTCCCAGCATTTGGGGTGGGGGAGAAGGCCAACGACCCAATGGCGCTCTATCTTGCTGACGTGATGGTGTCGCCAGCAGCTGTGGCTGGTATGCCAGCCCTGTCTATTCCTGCTGGTGAAACGTCGGCTGGTTTGCCAGTCGGTGTTCAGCTTATTGGCGCTCGT
Source organism: uncultured Gammaproteobacteria bacterium (assembly GCA_964442985.1). Lineage (GTDB taxonomy): Bacteria > Patescibacteriota > Patescibacteriia > Magasanikbacterales > GWA2-37-8 > 2-02-FULL-45-10. Next base: position 19,245 of record CAYUBH010000001.1, on the reverse strand, counting down.
TTGGCCGAAAGCACGATTCTTCGCTTGGGCCACGCTCTGTCGTAAAACACTCTATTTATAAACATAGCTAGCTTGTCACTATGCCTCCACGCCGCTCAAAAAAAACAGCTCCGGTAGCGGATGAGTCTTCGGCTGCGTCAATTCCAGAGTCGCATTTTACAGATACTGCCGGCGCAGTGGTCAATCATCGTGATAGCTGGCGGATTTTTCGTATCATCACCGAGATCGTCGAAGGCTACCAATTTTTGGGCGAGCTTACAAAAGAAGTGGTGATTTTGGGGTCGGCTCGTTTGCCAGCCAATAACAAATTTTATCAGATTGCGGTTGAGCTGGGGCGATTGCTTGGTAAAAATGGTTTTACTACTATCACTGGTGGTGGTCCGGGGATTATGGAGGCAGCCAACAAGGGAGCTTACGAAACCGGCGGGCCAAGTGTGGGGCTCAACATTCAGTTGCCGTTTGAACAACGCATCAATCCGTACGTTAATAAATCTATCGCTTTTTATTATTTCTTCACCCGCAAGCTGATGCTCACGTCGCCGGGTAATGCGTTTGTTTTTTTCCCAGGTGGTTTTGGGACGCTCGATGAGTTTTTTGAAATTGTCGACTACATGGAAATGGGGTTTATGGATAAATCCCCAGTCATTTTGGTGGGGCGCGATTTTTGGCAACCACTCGTCGATTTTTTACGAAATAAATCATTGAAACAGGTTAATTCGCTGAGCGAAGCGGATATTGCCAGCTGGCATATTGTGGACACGGCCGATGAAGCGTTTCAACTTCTTAAAAATGCGCCAGATAGACCAAACACTTGCAATAACGATCCGATGAATCCGCTTTGCCAAGAAGGGACAACCGACTGGCGGGTGTTTCGTATTATGGCAGAATTGGTGGACGGCTTTGAGTTTTTGTCGGCGCTCTCACACAATGTGACTGTGCTTGGCACCAAGAGCTTGCTCCCGGGGTCGCCGTATTACAAGGCAGCCTATGATATTGGTGCCTTACTCGCCAAACAAAAACACACCGTGATTACTGGTGGTGGTCCGGGGATTATGGAAGCAGCCAACAAAGGAGCTTTTGATAACGGCGGAGAAAGTGTTGGTATTTGTATGAAAGTGCGTAATATTGATCGTCACAATAACGCGCTCACTAAATCAACCAATTTTTTCTTTCCGTTTGTGCGTAAACTTATTTTGACGGCGCCAAGCGAAGCGTTTGTCTTTTTCCCAGGCGGGTTTGGGACAATGCATCAGCTGTTTGAGCTTCTGACCCTTATTGAAACCAAAAAGATGGAGCGTTTGCCAATTATTTTGTACGGTAAAGATTTTTGGCAACCACTCTTGAGCTACATTCATTTGCTGTATGCTGATTTTAAAACAATCAGCCAAGATGACACCACCTTTGTGCAGGTTATTGACTCGCCGGGTGATGTGCTGAATTTTTTGAAAGGATAATCTATGATTCCGTATTTTCAGTACAATACCATTTTGCTCGGGCCAGTCACTATTCAGGTGTGGGGTCTCTTGGTAGCGCTCGGGATTATTGCCTCGCTTTTTGTGATGCGTAGTTTTGCTAAGCGGTATTTTCTTTCGGAAGAAGTCCTCTATGATATGGCGGTGTGGGTGCTGGTGTCCTCGTTTGTCTTTGCGCGACTGTTCCATATTTTATTTTATAATTTAGATTTTTATCTCCTCAACCCCGCTGACGTTTTCAAAATTTGGCAGGGGGGAGCGTCGTCAACGGGTGGGTTTTTTGGCGCTGGTCTCGCTTTGTGGTTGTTCGCGAAAAAACGAGGCTTTACGTTCCAACAATTTGTACCATACATGGATGTTGCTGCAGTGAGTTTGTGGCTCGGGTGGGGGATTGGACGCATTGGTTGTTTCCTTATTCATGATCATCCGGGCACGCTGACCCATTTTGTGGGTGGGGTGCAGTTTCCTGGTGGGGCGCGTCATGATTTAGGGTTGTATGAATCGATCGTCGGGTTTGTGTTGTTTCTATTTTCAGCGTTATTATTTAAGCGCTTAGTGCGCCGTCGTTGGGGGCTCGTGACACTCATGTCGGTGACGCTTTACGCTGTTGCCCGATTTTTCTTGGATTTTTTACGAGCGACCGACATTACGATGGCGGACGCTCGCTACGCGCACCTGACCCCGGCTCAGTGGGGGATGATGGTGTTGGTACTGGCGTCGCTCAGCGTCCTTACGACGAGTTTTTTTGGCAAAAAACCAGCTGTTTAGCCATTTCATTGACGATTTAGCGAGCTTTTGCTATACTACGCCCACTTTTAGACAGACCTGGAGAGTTCGCATAGTTGGTCTAGTGCGCACGCTTGGAAAGCGTGTATACCGAAAGGTATCGAGAGTTCGAATCTCTCACTCTCCGCAAAACAAATGACACCCTAGTGGGTGTCATTTGTTTTGTAGAAGAAAGAGGAGAGATTCGAACGCCGGAGCGATGTCGCGCGACGCAGTTGGGCGAGCGCGACCGCGAGGCGGTGGCTAGCCCGAGGAGACGGAAGTCGACGAGAGGCGAAGCCGAATCTCTCACTCTCACTTGCCCAACCGCCCCTCTGTCCTGTACAGTATACGTGTTAATTATTTTATATACCCTATGAAAAAATATCTGACTATCTTTCTCAAGGTTCTTTTGAGTCTGATTTTAATTATGCCGTTACTTGGAGTGCTAGGAATTTTCCCGCCACCAACCGCTGAGATGTATTCTTCAAAAGAAGCGTTTGCCTTTATCGAAGCTCTTATGCAAGGTAAATACATTAATTACCTCATGTCTCTGGTCTTTGCAATCAGCTTGGTGCTTATTTGGGTAGATCGCACAGCTTTGGCAGCTTTTTTGCTCCTGCCAATCACGCTTAATATTGTCGGCTTCCATGCTTTCCTGGACGGCGGGCTCCTCACCGGTGGGGCGGTTATGGGCAATGTGATGCTGCTTCTCAATATCTATTTCTTGTGGCAGGGCAAGAATCGCCTTTTGCCACTTTTGCTTAAAAAAGACGCTGTTTCCTAAGACTTTTTTAGGCAGACTTCTGGTTAGCTAGTACACACCTCTCTTTTGGCGAGAGGTGTTTTTTATCCCCATTTTTCCCATTGTTTGGTACCTCGTTTTTTGCTATACTAGCACTAATTAAAGTTCTGTTTTAATGAAATCCTTTCTATCTAGCATTGCTACCTTTTTTTCTCGCCATAACCTATCTTTGCAGACTGTTAAAAACAGCCTGTTGTTTGGTTTGGTAACTGTCTTTGGTTTTGTTTTTGTAGCCCAGCAGATTGCTTTGGCAGCCACCTCAGTTGCGTTTTATCAGGAGAGTTGGAGTGGGGGAGTTACTTCCACTGTCGCAAACGATCCAACTAATCGTACTGGCTGGAACGGCTATTCCACTTCAACTTATCTTGATTTTACTGTCACTACCGCTCTTCGTCTGACATCATCTACCTATTCGTTTGTTGACGATGTCACCTCTACGTATTCAGGTCTCGCCTCGGGTGGCGGATTTTTGAATGGGACGCTGAATCAAACGCAATTACAGCTTTCCAGGTTAAACTCGCTTGGCTACATTGGGCTTGCCACTACCACAGAAGTTGCAGTCAACGCTTTTGATACACTCAATCCATTTATTCCTGGGCAGATGGGTGTTGCTGAAATGATCATTGCCACCGGTACGTATGTCTATATTCTCCAAGCAACAAGCACTACTGATTTTCCAAAAGTTCATCGTTTTGATTATTCTCTCGGAACAATGGTTACTTATTCTCAACTATCAGCTGCTGTAAATACTGACGATTCAAGAATTGCCATTGACGCTAATTATATTTATTTTCTTCGCAGTAGTAGCACTAATACCTATCGTCACTCTATTACCAACACTTCGGCTGGTTGGGAAAGTTTTACTACCCTTCCGGCTTCGGCAAGTAGTGGTTCGAATCTTATGGTAGATGAGAGCTACATGTATGTGTTGCGAGGTGGGGCAACGAGTTTTTATCGTCATACATTGTCCAACACCTCTTCAGCCTGGGACACCTTCACCGTCCTTCCTAGTAGTGCAGGAAGCGGTTCTCAGCTATTGCAGGACGCTAATTATATTTATGTTTTCCCCGGAAGTAGCGCTAGTACCTCGTATCGTCATGATAAATCTTCAACCTCTTCGGCTTGGGATCCTTTTGCTAATCTTCCGTACGTTGTTACTAGTGGTTCAACAGCGACGATCGATGCTGATTATCTCTATATTATTGCTAGTACCGCAACTGGTGGAGCAAACACAACGACGTTTCGTCATACCCTGTCTAACACTTCGACGGCTTGGGAAGCGTACACAGCCATGCCAACTACCTTAGGGACGGGTGGTGGTTTAGAAGTTGATGCAAGTTATCTATATTTTACCCGTGGACAGTCGGCAGCCGCTTATCGTCGTGACAAGACCACAACATCAACTGCCTGGGAAGCAATAACTTCAACACCGGCTTTTTCAAGCACGAGTGGAGGCACAGCGATAGATAATAATTTTTTGCATGTCTTTGCTTGGCCGACCAGTTTACATCGTCATACATTGTCTGATACATCAAGTCCGTGGATTGGCTCAAACTCTTCTCAATTTACGGTGATGCCGTCCACTGTTGGTGGTGGTGCGTTGCCAGTTTTTTCATTGAGTAAAAATTATTTGTATGTATTAGCTGCTGCAGGGTTTCTTCGCCATGATTTGACTAGCACCTCATCAGCCTGGGTGTCTTCTACTATACCAGGCTCTATCGCTAACGGTACTTCTATGGTAGTTGATGATGACTATGCCTATGCGATGCTTGGTTCGGGGACTAGTTTTTATCGCCGGTCTCTTTTGGCGACCCCGACATCGTCGTGGGAATCGTACACAGCTGCCCCAACCTCAACCGGAACAACCGGTTCGCTCACTGTTTATGGTGATTACATTTATTTTTTACAAGGAAATACTGCCGAAAAAACAGGGCTATACCGTCATCTAAAAGGCATTACGTCTACTTCGTGGGAAACATTTACAGCACTACCGGCTACCATGGGCGGGGGAGCCTCATTTATTTTTGATGATACCTATGTGTACGTGGTGCGTGGTGGAACCACTTCGAGTACCTATCGCCACGTGCTTAGTTCCACCTCTACTTCTTGGGAAGCACTAGCTAATTTGCCAGGAAATGTTTCTACAGCAGCCGGCTCAAATTCTCTTATGGCAATAAATGACACCCATTTGTATGTGGTAGGGGGTGGTCTTACTGGTTTTTATCGTCGAGGAATTAATGATGCGACATCGACTGCTTGGGAATCGTTTACTGCTATGCCTGGTAGTGTTGGTTCTCGAACCACCGTATTGTTGTCAGATACGTACGCCTATGTGTTGCAGGGAAATAGTAGTAATCTTGGTTTTTGGCGTCATACTTTGGCAAGCACTTCGACAGCCTGGGAAGTCTTGCAAGCCCAGCCATGCAGTGTGACCAATGGCGGTGGTATTACCTTTTCTCAAGATAAAGATGTTATCTATCTGGTTTGTGGTGGTACGACTAATTTAATTTATAAATTTATTGTTAATGATATTAGTTATCCATCGTCTGGTGATTTCACCTCGGCGCCGTTATCTCTCGGTGCGGCACGTTTGGATAGTCTTAGTTGGTCATCGTCCACCCCCGTCACTGTTGGTAGTGATTCGTTGCGTTTACAAATTGCCACATCATCTGATAATAGTACGTATTCCACCTATGTTGGCCCCGACGGTACCGCCAGTACGTATTTTGCTGCTGGCTCATCAACTTTTACCGGGACACTTACTACAGGTGCACAGTATTTGAAGTATAAAGCATATTTAGCAACGGCTAATACAGATTTTTCTCCTCGTTTAGAAAATGTTACTTTGAATTATTCTTCTTTCTCGGCAAGTGGAACGTTGGTTTCTTCTGTCTACAACAGCAATGACTCGGGAAGTAAAATCTCTAGCCTGGAATGGACCGGCACCACGAGCGCGAGTGCCACCCTTCGTTTTCAGATTCGCACGGGGAGTAGTACTACCACACTCGACTCAGCCGAGTGGGTTGGCCCTGATAATACTTCGTCGACGTATTTCTCAACCTCCGGCAGTGAAACGCTTAATTCTGCTTTCACTGATGGGTCGGGTGATCAATATGTGCAATACAAAACGTTGTTCTCTTCGAGCGGAGCCACAAGCCCGTTTTTGAGCAGTGTTACTTTATCATTTGTTCCTCCTAATACTTCAGCGCCAGTCTATGGTGGTTCGAGTCCGGCCTTGATTGGCTATTCAGATTTGGAAGCGCTGACCCCAGCGACGACAACGACCGTGTCTGTCGTTACTACTACCACCTCAACACTACCCGTAGCCTCTACGACCACCGAGCCGATTATTCCACCCGATCCAACCCCTGCTGAGCCGTCAGCTCCACTGACCCCTCCGGCACCGCCAGCTACAACCTTGCCAATTCTCGCTCTCAAACAAGCCCTGGGCACTGCTCGTCTCACCAAAGTACTTCAAATGGGTGTGTTTGATTCCCAAGTTCGCCTTCTCCAACGTGCCCTTAATGCTCTTGGTTTTACGATTGCTAAATCTGGCGCCGGCTCACCTGGTAAAGAAACTAATTACTTCGGTCCCGCCACACGCCTCGCCCTCATCCGCTTCCAAGAAGCTAACGCTAAATCAATTCTTACCCCGCTTGGCCTTACCAAAGGAACGGGTAAGTTTGCTGCTGGCACGCGAGCATTTATTTTGGAGTTGTTGAAGCGCTAATACGGTATGTCAAAAAAATCTTTTTTTGTGTATATCGTGCGCTGTTGTGACGGCACGCTATATACTGGATTTACCACCGATGTGACTAGTCGGATTGTCGCTCACAATACTTCGCCAAGAGGAGCAAAATATACTCGCGCCCGTCGCCCGGTCGCATTGGTCTATTCTGAGAAATTCGCATCTCGCTCAGGAGCTTTGAAGCGGGAAATAGCTATTAAACGTCTGAGCCGAGCGAAAAAAGAAGCCTTGTTTGGCGATTAAGGATACTTAGTGTATAGTGAAACGATATGGCACGACTCAAAACGACCGTTGATCTGAACGAGGCCTTCCAAGAAGCATTGCATCTCATGGAAAACACGAGTAAACACGTGTTTGTCACAGGGCGAGCAGGCACAGGGAAATCCACGCTACTCAATCATTTTAAAAAACATACGGTAAAAAATGTCGTTCTCCTGGCCCCAACCGGAGTGGCGGCAGTGAATATTGCTGGACAAACCATCCACTCGTTTTTTCGTTTCAAGCCAGATATTACGGTGGAAAAAGTACGCAAGATTAAAGTGGGTGGGCGCGATGAGCTCTATCGAAAATTGCAGGCGATTGTGATTGATGAAATTTCTATGGTGCGGGCTGACGTGCTTGATTGCGTAGATACTTTTTTGCGTCTCCATGGCCCGCGCAAAGGGATGGTATTTGGTGGTGTGCAGATGATTTTTATTGGCGACTTATACCAACTTCCACCAGTAACCACCAATGACGAATCGTCGGCGTTTCGCGAGCACTATGAGAGTCCATATTTTTTCTCGGCGCATGCGATTAGTCCAAAAAAACGTGATTTGTTTGCAGCTGATCCGCTTAAAATGGAATGTGTGGAGCTTCAAAAAGTGTATCGTCAACGCGATGCTGAGTTTATTTCTCTTTTAAATGCGGTGCGCACTAACACGGCTGACCAAAGTGTCTACACAGCTCTCAACAAACGCCTGGATCGTTCGTTTATCCCGCCAAAAAATAATGTCTATGTGACACTCACCACCACCAACAAGGCGGCGGATGAAATTAATTATGAAGCGCTGGCTCGACTCAAAGGCCAGGAGTTGGTGTATCGTGGAGATACGCAAGGGACGTTTGATGCTAAATATTTACCGACAGAAAGCGAACTTCGTCTCAAAGTGGGGGCGCAGGTGATGATGCTCAACAATGATGTGTCGGGTCGTTGGATTAATGGCACTGTTGGGGTGATTAAAAGTGTGGAGGACGACCCAACAGATAAGCGAGCACCACAAATTTTGTCGGTGGAATTAGAAACGGGGGAGACCGTGCGGGTGACGCGTCATCAGTGGGATATTTATTCGTTTAGTTTTAATCGCGATCTTGGTAAGATTGAGTCAGAGTCGGTGGGATCGTTTACACAATATCCGATGCGTTTGGCTTGGGCGATTACGATTCATAAAAGTCAGGGAAAAACCTTTGATAATGTGATTGTGGATATTGGTCGAGGAACATTTTCTCCAGGGCAATTGTATGTTGCGTTATCTCGCGCCACCTCGCTTGAGGGGTTGGTGCTCAAACGCCCCGTTGGCCCAGAACATGTTTGGCTCGATACCCGTGTACATGAGTTTATCTCTTCGTTTAGATAATACTAGCGTAGCCTATGACACTCGACGAACTACGGCGTGTGGTCTTGGTACATAAGCCGGGGCTTAAAAAGATTATTCGAGAACTTGGTGATACCAGTGTTTTTTCGTATTTTGATAGTGCTTGGTCGGCGCCGACGGTTGTTCCTGAAGAACGAAAACAAGAAGTGTTAACAGTGTTTGAGAGTGAAGCGTCGCGTTTGTTTGGTTCTTCGGTGGCGCGCGAAGCAACACTGCAGCTCGAAGAGCAGTGGTATGTTTCTACAGCCGAACACCATGCTCCAGTGTGTCACCCCTTTGTGGTGACCGGATCAGTGGCACAAGCACTGGTAAATCGGTCGCGTGGTTGTAATAATGTCATCGTTTTTTCGTGTGCTAGTATTTCTTTGAATAATTCTTCATTCCCACGAGGTATTTTTTGGCACACCGCGACACTTGAAGAAGCTCGGGCGCATGTGTTGCCGTGGAAATACCGTGCCGGGTCGGTGTATGGTTTGTTTCCCTATACACTTGATGATTTGGAGCGATTTACTCTCGAGTGTGAAGCTCTCCTTCCGTCGACACCGTCGTATGCGCTCGAGCGAGTGTTTGCTTCTCCAGCGGTGATGATGCAAGGATCGTTTGCTGATCAGCTAAGTTTGGCTAATTACATTTTGTGGAAACAGCTACCAGGTGAGCAATCCACTAACATGCTCTATATTCCGCAGGAGCGAATGGTAGCTGATCTGATTGTTTCGTATCATCTAGAAACACCAACGGTTATTTTTGAATTGTTGTTTAATCCGTTGTGGCGCGATGCTTTTGTGCGTCACTTCGATGGTTTGGTTGGCTCGTTTACATCGCTCACTCAGCGAGGGACGTATTTGTTTTGGGGGCTCTATAAGACGCTCCGTATTCCTTTGATTATTAAAGACGGTCAGCTGGTGTCGCATGATGGCACGGTCGCGGTGGCACTCACACCCGAAGCTGTCGGCGACGCGCTTGAAACAGGTGTGCTCATGCCAAGTATGGCGCTGTCTTTTATTGTCCTTAGTTTTTATTATGGTCTCACCTGTGGTGGTGGGTTTAGTCAGGTTGATTATTTACCAGAACTTCGTGACGCTTGGTCGGCACTTCTGGCTGAAATGGGGCGGTTTGATACAGTGGCTACCAGTGTGCGAGCGGATTTTTTGAGCTCTGACGTGGCCTGCTACATAGTGGGGGCAAAGACTGAAGAGCGTACGCTCGCAACAGCGATTGATCTGATGCTCTACAGCGACGAAGCGACCGCTCGAGTGATGGCCGACACTCTTCGTGAGATACCTCTTTCTGCAGCGCTCGACAATTTAATGCCTGAGTTCTATACTATCGTTCAAGGGGACAAACCGGTTTTGCCAGCACAGCCTTTTGAATCTATGACACCGATTGTTTATGCCAGCTAAATGTCTCTATTGTGGAAATAACCCCGTGCCACACACTTTGACGTGGGTGAATTCTACTTTGGTCGTTATCATGACTCCATTTAATTATTTTCTCGCCACTTCGTTGTTTGGGCGATTTTTTAATTGGCTGACCGATCTTGTGCTGTATGGCATGCTCCATACCTTTCGGTTGATTGGCTTGGTGCGTTTTTATACTGATAGAAAAAAATGTACGATTGCTCGAGCGAGTGTGCTTTGGGAAGATGCGGAGCGTCGGGGGATAGCTATGGAAGGCGCTGAGTTTATGGGGCGACCGATAGATTTTTATCGGGCCAAGGTGCTTGGTAAAACACTGTATTTCAATGGTCTGCCTCGGCCAAAAATGGCTGACAACCGAGCACTTGTCTGGATGGATGATAAAGCAATTTTGAAAATTCGTTTGCATGAAGCTGGTTTGCCGACCCCGAAGGGTGGGGGATTTTCTGATTTTGAAACAGCGCGAGCTTTTTTTAGCACGGCTTCAAAGCCGGTGATTGTGAAACCTCGTTTGGGTTCGCGTGGGCGCCATACCACCACTTTTATTTATACCGAAGATCAGCTTCGTGAGGCGTTTGCTGTTGCTAAGCAGTTGTGTCGTTGGGTGGTAGTTGAGGAGCATTTGGTGGGGAGTGTTTATCGTGGGACGATGATTGGTGGTAAGTTGCGCGGTGTGTTGGGTGGCGATCCGCCTCGAGTGACGGGTGACGGTGTCAAAACTATTGCCGAATTAGTGGCGACAAAGAACGCTCTCAAGGTTCCTCCGGTCAAAGATATTCCAATCACTTCGGTGACGCTTGATTTTTTGGCGCGTCGTGGTTATACCTTGGAAACAGTTTTGCCAGCCGGGGTGACTATTGATATGACTGAAAAAATTGGGGTGTCCTACGGCGGGTCGAGTTATGAAATAACCGATGAAACGCACCCGGCTATCAAAGAGGCGCTCGAAGCGGCGGCCAAGGTGGTTGGCGATCCGCTCCTTGGTTTTGATTTCATTATTGCCGACGTTGCCAAAGACCCAGTCGGGCAAAAATGGGGGATTATTGAGTGTAACGGGGTGCCGTTTATCAATCTGCATCACATGCCGCTTATCGGCAAAACCAACAATGTGGCCCAGTATGTCTGGGACATGATCGTCTAATGGCTATTTTTCATCTAATTTAAGCCATTTTTTGGTGCTTAGAAGCGTTGACAAAAAGCTTGTTTTATGGTATGCTGTGTACGGTTCCCTATAGTTTTTTAGGGTCAGAGCTGGTATACTGAATATATCTATGTTTTCAATGCTTTGGTTCACGTTTTTCTATCAGCCGTTGTTTAACGCGTTGATTTGGATTTACTCGAACATTGCCGATCAAAATCTTGGTTGGGCAGTTATTTGGTTAACTGTCTTTTTGCGTATCGTGCTTTTGCCGCTCACTATCTTGTCTGAATCCAACGATCAGCGTCGTGAAACAGCCGAAGCCGAAGCTGCACTCGCTATCAAAGCCTACAAAAATGATCGTATCGCTCAACAAGAAGTGGTGCGCAAAATCATGAAAAAATACAAAGTCTCACCATGGGCCAAAGCTTCTTCGGTGGCGGTGCAGGCAGTTATCTTCTTGCTTTTGTATCAAGTGTTCGTTGGTGGTATTACCGGCGATAAGATGATGAAAAATTTGTACCCATCGATCGATTTTCCTGGTCGGGTCAACGTTAGTTTCTATGGTTTTGATATTGGTCACACCCATGATTATACGTGGGCGGGGATTGTGGCAGTCTATCTGCTCGTTTCTATTATTGTTGAAACTCGTGCCAAGAAATCGTGGAATAAATCAGAGATGTATTATTTTATTTTCTTTCCGCTCGCGACGTTTGCCTTGCTCTGGTACTTGCCAATGGTCAAATCGCTGTTTATCTTGACCACCATGATTTTTTCTGACGTGATTAGTTTGCTTCGTCATGCTTTCTTTAAAAAGAAAGCGCCGGCCGAAGCACACGGATCAGGTCACCATTAATTTTTAACTGTCTTTATCTATGGCTGCTGAATCTTTAGACAAATTGATGTATTCGTTCGTCGTTGATGACGTGCTCAAGGGTTTGTTTATTTACGTACCACC
>CAYUBH010000001.1:3060-7210 GCA_964442985.1 uncultured Gammaproteobacteria bacterium | reverse complement strand
CCAGCTATCCGCAGTCGTATCCGCATGGTAGTAAGTCGCTTTGATTATAATGATATCGTGGGTGCCAAGCGTGATCAGGTGGAAACAGAAATTAAAAATGAATTGGAGCGTATTTTCTACTCTCGTGGGATTTATGTAGAAAACGTGTTGTTATCAGAAATTCAATCTATCCACTCCTAATTTAGCGTATTGCTTTATCAATTAAAAACCTCCAGTAATGGAGGTTTTTTTGTTTAATCTTAGCCAAAGCAGTTGTGTATAGCCGGGCTCTTGACAGGGGGCGCTCAGAGCGCTATATTATCACTCAGAACTATTGAGTGCTAACAGCACCTGAGCGCTAACTATGCTAGAAGAACGCCAACAAAAACTACTTGAACTCGTGATTGAACAGTACGTGGCCACCGCCGAACCGGTAGGGTCACGATTTTTGGTTGAAGTTGGCGGGCTTGATTGGAGCGAGGCCACCGTGCGGAACGAACTTCGCACTTTGGAAGAAGCTGGTTATTTGACTCACCCACACACCTCCGCTGGACGCATTCCAACAATCGACGGTTATCGTTTTTATATCGACAAACTTTCTCCAGAAATGTTGAAAGTGTCCAAAGCAGAAACAGCTTCGCTTGAAAAAGTTGTTGGCGCCGAAGCCGACAGTGAAGCTAAATTCAAACTCCTGGCCAAAACGCTTGTGGCTTTGTCTGGCGAAACAGCGATTCTCGCTTTTTCTTCGGAAAAAATGTATTACACTGGTTTGTCTAATTTGTTTAGCAAGCCAGACTTTGCCGAAATGCAATTGGTAGCGAATGTTTCCCGTGTATTTGATCGTTGCGAAGAATATCTGCCGCGTTTTTATGACACTACCGACAACACACCGCGTTGTTATTTGGGGAGTGATCACCCGTTTGGTGAAATGTTGTCTTGTGTGGCGACCCGCCTCGGTGAGAATGGTGAATCGCTTCTTATCTTGCTCGGCCCGCAACGTATGAACTACAAACGTAACTGGAGTTTGCTTAAAAAAATTCGTGAGCTTATTTAAAACTATTGGTAGCGGACTTGTTACCTTTTTCCTCCTTGGCACTGCGGTGCGTGTCGGAAAAAAGAACAAGCCTGCTACCAATACGATAGATATAAATACTTTTTTCGACATATGCCTCGCGGCATCAAGGAGAAAAAAGTATTTGGATCTATCATTATAGAGTATCTTTATGTCAGACGAACAAAACAAACCACAAGAAGGCGTAGAGGCGCCAGCCGAAGAGGCAACACTCAGCCCGCTCGAACAAGCGCTCAAAGAGCGCGATGAGTATAAGACGAGCTGGCAACGGGCTCTCGCTGATTACGCTAATTTACAAAAAGAAACAGCTGCTCGACGCCAAGAATGGGTGTCGATGAGCGAAGTTCAGATTTTGGAAGAGTTTATCCCAGTCTACGACAGCTTTAAGAAAGCGTTTGCTCAGCCTCCAGCGAGCGAAGATAAACAAGTGAAAAACTGGGTGATGGGCATTGGCTTTATTATGAAGCTCTTTGCGGAAGTGTTTAAAGCTCATAAATTGGAAGAGATTAAAACTGTTGGCGAGAAATTTGACCCAAAGCTCCACGAAGCAGCGGGGCAAGAAAAAAATGACAGCGTCCCAGGCACGATTCTCCGCGAAGTTGACGGGGGATATACTATGGCCGGTCGCGTGGTCAAAGTGGCCAAAGTCATTATCGCTGAATAATTACTTTTAACTATTTTATATATGTCACTTATTCGTTGGAATCCCATGATGGATCCGTTTGGTGAAATTGACGACGTGTTCAATCGTTTGCCGGCAGTGGCTGGCAACCAGTCGCTCCAGGCTTTTGTCCCAGCGATTAATATGTATGAAAACGACAAAGCGCTGGTGGTGGAAATGCCGCTCGCTGGTGTGAAGCCAGAAAATGTTGAAGTCAATGTTCAACAGGGGATGCTCAGTATCAAAGGCGAAAGTAGTAGTGAGCACGAAGTTGATGAAAAGAATTATTATCGCAAAGAAGTCCGCAGTGGTTCATTTTATCGCACCATCCCGCTTCCAACAGCGGTGTTAGAAGATAAAGTCTCAGCAGAATTTGAGGACGGTATGCTCAAAATTTCGTGTCCGAAAGTAACGGCGGTGGAAACAAAGAAAGTAAATGTGAAAATTGTTAAAAAAGATAAAAAATAAATAATTTATATACTGTATGTCAAAAGTACTCGGAATCGACTTAGGTACAACAAACTCGTGCATGTCCATCATTGAAGGTGGTCAGCCGAAAGTTTTGGAAAACAAAGAAGGTGCTCGTACCACTCCTTCGGTGGTTGCTATCTCCAAAAGTGGGGAGCGCTTGGTGGGTCAGCTCGCCAAACGTCAAGCAGTCACTAATCCAAAAAACACTATTTACTCAGCGAAACGCATGATTGGTCGGAGTTTCAGTGATGCGGAAGTGTCTCGCACCAAAGGCTCGTTGCCGTATGAAATCGTGCAAGAAGGCGAAGGCGTACGCATTGTCATGAATGGTGAAAAGTTTGCTCCAGAACAAATTGGGGCGATGGTTCTCTCCAAATTGAAAGCAGATGCTGAAGAACGCTTGGGTGAAAAAATTACTGAAGCGGTTATCACTGTGCCAGCGTATTTCAACGATGCGCAACGCTCAGCCACCAAAGTAGCTGGTGAAATTGCTGGTTTGAACGTGCTTCGTATTATCAACGAGCCAACAGCTGCAGCCTTGGCCTATGGTTTTGATAAGAAAAAAGATCAACGAATCGTGGTGTACGATCTTGGTGGTGGTACGTTTGACGTGTCAGTGCTCGAAGTGAGTGAAGATTCTGTCCAAGTACTCGCAACTAACGGCGACACTCATTTGGGTGGTGACGACTTTGACCAGCGTATCATGCAATGGATTATTGATGAATTCAAGAAATCTGACGGTGTTGATTTGGGTAAAGATATGTTGGCGCTTGGTCGTATCAAAGAAGCGGCTGAAAAAGCGAAGATTGAATTATCTACTTCTCAAGAAACACAAATTAACCAGCCGTTTATCTCGTCTGATGCGAATGGTCCGAAACATTTGGATCTCAAACTCACTCGCGCTAAGCTCGAAGAGCTTGTGCATGACTTTGTAGAAAAGAGCATGGGTCCGGTCAAACTCGCTCTTCAAGATGCGAAACTGGATATCTCGAAGATTGATGAAATTGTGATGGTCGGTGGTATGACTCGCATGCCATTGGTGTATTCTACTGTAGAAAAATTCTTCGGTAAGAAACCAAATATTAGCGTGAACCCAGACGAAGTGGTGGCGATCGGTGCTGCTGTACAAGGCGGTGTCCTCAAAGGTGATGTCAAAGACGTTCTCTTGCTCGATGTCACCCCATTGTCTCTTGGTCTTGAAACTATGGGTAGTGTGTTCACCAAACTGATTGAACGCAACACCACTATTCCAACTTCTAAATCCCAAGTCTTCTCGACAGCGGCCGACAACCAGCCAGCGGTGTCTATCCGTGTGGCTCAAGGTGAACGCCCGATGTTTAATGATAACAAGGTACTTGGTCAATTCGAGCTCGCTGGTATCCCACCAGCTCCACGTGGCGTACCGCAAATTGAAGTGTCGTTTGATATCGACGCCAACGGTATTTTGCATGTGAAAGCCAAAGACAAAGCTACTAACAAAGAACAATCTATTAAGATTGAATCATCTTCTGGTCTCAGCAAAGAAGAAATTGAAAAGATGAAGAAAGATGCTGAACTCCACGCTGCTGACGATAAGAAAAAACAAGAACTTATCGAAGCGCGCAATATTGCCGATACGATGGTGTATACCACCGAAAAAATGATGAAAGAAATTGATGAGAAGAAAGTCACGGTGACTGACGACGAAAAGAAAGCGGTCAACGACGCGCTTGCTAAAGTCAGAGAAGTGAAAGATAAAGACGACGCCGAAGCAATCAAACAAGCTGGCGACGAATTGTCTAAAGCTGCTCAAGTGATTGGTACCAAGATGTATCAGGCTGAACAGGCTAAAGGCGCGGCTGCTCCTGGCGCTGAGCCAAAAAAAGATGGTCCAATTGAAGGCGAAGTGGTGGACGATAAATCACAAGCTTAGTATACTGATGAGACGCGCTATCCCTGACTACCTGGTCGGGGATAGTCGTTTACTT
>CAYUBH010000001.1:0-2960 GCA_964442985.1 uncultured Gammaproteobacteria bacterium | reverse complement strand
AAAAAAGCGGCGATGCAACACCACCCTGACCGTCAAGGTGGCAATGAGGCAAAGTTTAAAGAAGTGAACGAGGCCTATCAGGTGTTGTCTGACAAAGATAAGCGCGCTCGCTACGATCAATTCGGCTCTGACTTTGAACAGCAGGGCGGTTTTGGTGGTGGCGCTGGTTGGGAGGATTTCATGCGTGCGGCTCGCGGTGGCCAAGGTGGTGGTGGTTTTGATTTCAATTTTGGTGGCATGGATTTTGGAGATATTTTTGGTTTTGGCGGTGGTCGCGGACAGCGCGAGAATCGCGGACGAGATATTCAGGTGGATGTTGAATTAGATTTTAAAGAAGCAGCTTTTGGTGTGGAGCGTACGGTGAGTTTGCGCAAACAAGCAAAATGTACCACCTGTAAAGGTGAGGGTGCTGAGCCGGGCAGTAAAGTGGACACCTGTAGCGCCTGTAAGGGGCAAGGGCAGACGGTGCAGAACCAACGAACGTTCCTTGGCACCATGCAAACAGTCGTGACCTGTAGCACCTGTCATGGTCGCGGAAAATTTCCTACAAAAAAATGTACGCATTGTGGAGGTGATGGTGTCCTTGCTCAAAAAGTAGATGTGCAGGTCAAAATCCCAGCTGGTATTGATGATACACAATCAATTCGTCTCACTGGCCATGGTGAAGCCGCCCCACACGCCGGCGTGTCGGGCGATTTGTATGTGCGGGTGCATATTAAACCATCTAAAGTATTTGAACGTGATGGGGTGGATGTCTACACCACCAAAGAAGTGAGTTTTGTGCAAGCAACACTCGGTGACACTGTTGAAGTAGAAACGATTGATGGTTTGGTCAAAATGGTGGTACCTGACGGTACTGAGTCCGGTCAGCTGATTCGCCTCAAAGGTAAAGGTATTCAACATTTGAATAACTCTGCTCGAGGCGATCACTATGTTCGGATTAAAATCCGTGTCCCACGTAAATTACCAAAAGCAGTAAAACAGGCTCTGGAAGCTCTCAAAGAAGATTTGTAAAATAAAATCCCCACCGACTTGGTGGGGATTTTTTTATAGGCCAGCTTTGGCATCGAGTATTTTATTGACTTCGGCGTCAGCTTCTTTGTTTTGAGCGCGAAGCACATGACGATAGGTAACTTTTTTAAATTGAGCGGCAGCGTTGTAGACGGCGATAAATAATTTTTGGAGTGTTGGCTCTTTTACTTTGTATTCACCGCGCATTTGTTTGACGACGAGCTCGCTATCGAGAACGCAATCTACTTCGGTGGCGCCGAGCTCTTTGGCTTTTTTGAGCGCTTCGAGAAGTGCAGTATATTCGGCGACATTATTTGTTTGATGGCCGAGATAGACGCCAAAAGCTGATAGTGTTTTTCCGGTGTCGTCTTTTACAACAATACCAGAAGCAGCTGGCCCCGGGTTGCCACGGGCTCCGCCGTCGGTGTAGGTGGTGAGCTTCATACATTATAGAATTAGTAATCGAGTACAAAGAGGCCGTTCTCAGCGGTGTAGTAAAGTTGGCGAGCGTAGGGGTTGGCAGTTGCTTCTTTGATCGGCCCCGGTACTATCTTTTGTTGAACGAGTTCGTACGAGAATAGGCTCCACATAGCACCGCCGTTCACTATGCCAAGGGTATTTTCTTCATCAAGCGGGAGAACTTGGCTCAAATGTTCGCCACTTCTAGTGAGTAATTGTGGTTTTTCGCCTTCAATATACGTCCAGAGTTCGGCGTCGTTTTTGAGTATCCACCAACTGTCGAATGGCGAGATGAGCCAGGTGTTGGTTGGTAGTACGTGTTGGCTGTCTTGACGAACAATCACCATGCGAGAGTCTTTGTTGGATTGTAACAGGACAGTGTTATTGTGGATAGTCTCAATATGCCAATCGGTTGGTGAGAAAATGTCGTCGCTTATTTGAAGTGAAGTTGTCGTCACATCGGCAAAGGCTTCGTTGAAACCAAGAGCGTCTTTGGTGATGCGAAGTGTACTGGTGTTTTTGGTGAGCGTCCAAAGTGTTCCGTCTTCAATTGTCCAATCAAGAAAGGTATTTTTGGCGATGGTTCGTTTTTCGTTGAGTGTTGGCGAGAAAGAAAAGATGGTGTTGGAAGTGCTTAGATAGAGCAGTGGTTCGATGCTTTTTTGCCAGACAATTTTGGTGATTGGTTCTGTGTAGGAAATGAGTCGGGTGGTGTTTTTGGCATTGTTGGCATTGCCGACAATGATGCTGGTAAATGGAGCAGGGGAGGGGGTGGTAAAAAAGAAATTGTGTTTTTCTGACCAGCTTGTTTTGAGTGTGTTCGTGGTTGGAATTTCGATGAGTGGTGTTGATCTGGCGTTTTTACTGTCGTAGATAGTGAGGGTAGGATGTAGATCATTTTTGATGTAGAGAACATAGCGGCCGTCAAGCGATTGTGACAAGCTGTGAATAGTTCCGGTAGCAATCTCGGTTGGAGTTGCTTGTTTGATGAGAGTGATATCTTTGATATATCTAGTTTGTCGAGGCTTTACTGTGACAGTTTTTTCCCAATCATAGTAGCCGTCGAGGCTCAAGCGAACGTGATAATCACGAGGGGTAATGTTTTGGAGTCGAATTGGCAGATCTTTTTTTACCAGCTCGTTGTCGAGATAAATTTTGGCAGTGGCCGGGAGGATGTCGATGCTTAAGCCACCGGTTTCACGAAAAAAACCATAGGTGGCGTCAAAGCGATAGCCGGCAGCGTAGAGGACGGTTAGTGGGGCGCCGACGAGGAAGGCGGTGATCCAAATAATTAGTACGGCTAGGCGAATCGGTCTGGTGAAGCGAGCTCCAGGATATTCCATAGGAGTTTTTTAAGCAAAGGTTTGCCAAAATATGGCAAATAGAGTATACTTATTACTATCATAAAAAGACTTCTCAGTCAAAGAATTGTCCCTTACTTCTATGTCATATTTAGTTATTAATGGGGGTAAAAAACTCCACGGATCAGT